>JAZQMU010000107.1:0-10693 GCA_045543595.1 Faecalimonas sp. | reverse complement strand
GCCTCCGACTTAATATTAAGAGTTCTGCTTTGTGAGACAATGCAATAACAAGATTCAGTTTCACTTTCATCCCTTGAGACAATTCTTCCGGAGTTTTCTCAGCATCTATCGAAAATAATTCCATATATTTCTTGTATAATTCCTCATCCCAATTCGCATAGAACCTTTTGGTAACATTGATGATATCATGGATTTTTTTCTTTTTATAATAGTCCACGATTCCTCCCGCATACCCTATACGTTGTTTGATGTCAAATTCATGTTCTTTGACCTTCATACCAAAACACTCCACAGAACCTTCGTCAGCATGAACAATGTTCAAAATAGATTTTAATGTGGTTGATTTTCCAGCCCCGTTTCTTCCCACGAAACCCATAATACGACCACGTTCTATTTCAAAAGACACATCTCTTAATTGAAACTTCGGATAAGTTTTTGAAAGTCCTTCAACCTTTAATATACTCATATCATACCTTTCTACTCAAACTTACTACATTTGATTACTGCAATTCCTCTTCTCTTATCTGCAAGTAACATCACCTTGTCGCCAATCTGAATTTCAAACATTTCCATAACCTGTGCTGGAATTCGGATATAACCTTCGTCCCTCACCTCGATAACACCACAGATTTTTCCATCCTCAGAACAGAATTCTTCTTCCTCAGCAGCCCACAATGGCTTATTCACCAATTCGTCCAAGGAAATTTTATATAAAGACGCCAACTTCACGCAATTCATAAGATCTGGATAGGACTCCTCTGATTCCCACTTTGCGATTGTTTGACGAGATACCGAAATAATCTCTGCCAAATTTTCCATTGTATATCCATGCTTATTTCTCATTAGTTTTAAATTATCAGCAATACATAAACTCATAGTTTTTCCTCCTTTGATAACTTAAATATATGACTATATTTTTTTTAAATCAACCAACTAGATTTAACCAATCGTGTTAAATTCGGTTACAAAAAAAATTCAGAGATAAAACTCTCCGAATTCTCTTTCGCAAGCTATTCGTTTTTATTTAACCATTCTTTCAGAAGTTCTATGTATCGATCTGTTTCTTCTACAAAACAAGAATGTCTGCAGTTTCGGAACAATTCCCAACGCGAATTTGGAATTCGATCATACATATATTTCGCAATATAAGGCGTACACATATCATTTCCGCCATTGATTACCAAAGCAGGTTGCTTAATATCCTTCAATTGTTCAGTTACATCGTAATCTTTTAATGTTCCAAGTGGCGTAAACTCATTTGGTCCCCAGCCTGTTACGTATGCCTCATCACCTGTTTTCGGTTTTTGTCGGATGCATTCACGAGGATCCTCTTCGTCTGGCCCATCACAGTGTCGCAGCATATACTCCGCTTCCGCTGCCACATATGCTGGATCTTCGTAATTGCCTGTACTAGTGGCAATTGCGATTGCTTCCTGCATTTCCTTAGGCATCAATTTGATTAAGCGCTTTTGTTCTTCGCCCCACATCCAAGATGCTGGAAGTGTACTAGAAAGCACAATGCTTTCAATACCTTCTGGATTGTAATTACATACATAAGTCAAAAGCAGCATACCTCCCCACGATTGACCAAGAAGATGACATTCTTTGATGCCGAGATGTTCTCGAAGCGCCATTAGTTCCTCTACCCATGTCTTTGCATTCCAAAGATCAGGACGATTTTCCACATAGGACTTCCCACAACCAATTTGATCATACATGATAAGCTGACGTCCATCTTCCTCTGCGAGACGATCCAAAACTTCAAAATGATTGTGCGTAGAACCTGGTCCACCGTGAAGTAAAACCAACGGTTTTTTATTTCCTATACTTTCACCTACGATACGATAATATGTCTGATGTCCTAAATATGGCATATAGCCTTCTTGTATTTTCATTTGAATCACCCTTTACTATCTTAAAAAATTCAATATTCTATCGTTAAAATCCTTTGCTTCTTCATATGCCGCATGACCTAAATTTTCGTACATATATATCTGGCACTTTAGTTTTTCCGCTATTTCTTCAGATGCTTTTCCTCCGACTATTTTGTCTTGCTTACCGCCAAGCACCAAAACTGGACATTGAATTTTGTCTAAATCCTCATATGTATTGCAAGTCAAACAGGCTCTAGTCAAAGTTGAAAATCTTCTCGCATCCTTCGGCTTTTGCAACATAGTTAATAGTGGCAAAAATAGTTTGTATCGTTTCACATAAGCATCCGAATACATTTTCATTGCCATATCTAAAACCAATTGCTTCATGTTTCCTTGTCCTGTCCATGCGAGCCAATCGCGAATTACTTCTTCAACTACCTCATTATTTCTAGAGAGTGTAACTGCAAGAACCAACTTGCTTACTAAATCCGGTCTGTCGATTGCAAGATACTGTCCGATCATGCCACCTTGAGAAACACCAAATACATCTGCTTTTGTTATTCCAAGTTTGTCCATTGCCAAGGCGATATCTGCTGCCATATCCCTTACTGTTATATCTTCTGGAAGATTCTTTCTTCTGTCAAAAAGATATACCTTGTAATCTTTCGCAAAAATACGATACATATATGCAAGGGGTACTGCTGCACCATTGATACTTCGTGTATTGAGTCCTTGAATCATGATCAACGGTTGGGTTCCAGTCCCAAAAGTGATGTAATCCATCTCTATATTTGAAATTTTTAATTTCTGTTCTTTTGCGTTATATAACATAGGTATTACTCCTCATTTAACTGCTTCAAAATTTTAATTGTATCAAATCGCTCACCGCATTCAGTACATATCCAGTCACAATTACTTTTCTTAGCTTTCTTGTGAAGAAAATCTAATTTCCCACCACAAAGTGGACAAGGCTGTGGTTCTTCACGCCAGAGGCTCTTTAAAAATTTTACTGCTTCGACTCGATTATTCATTTTATATTTGAGCAATACATCTTTTTCCACGGTACAACCCCCTTTTTATAATCTTATTTCAACAATTTTTCCTTCATCATTGTATACCTCCACAAGTTTCCATTCTGGATGCGACACCTTATATCTTTTGATCTCGCGAAACAGGATATTTAACGACTGGGCAGGTATATCTATTTTCTCTTCTTGCAGAGCTGAAGAAACAACCGCTGCAGACAGTCTGTTCAATATAAGCCCATTCGGCAAACGAAGACGAATGGACTTTTCATTACGTTCATTTACACAAATATACATATTCTTACTCCACAAAAATGCGCACAATGTCACCATCAGCTTCTACTTCCACAAGATTTCCCACAACTCCCTGTGAAATAAGGTTCATAATTTGATCCCAGTCAATATTTTTAAGTGCATCATTACCAGAAACTTGTGGCATTCCCATACCGCAATCAACTGCGATCTGAACAATCGCCATTGGCAAATTAACTCTTACTTTAGCTCCATCGTTAGAATCCACAACAATTCTAAGCATCATATCCTTGATATTCTTACGTTCTTCCTCTGGGAGAACTTTAACTGTTGAAACCTCCTCCGTTTTACCTGAAAGCAATTCATCCACTGTAACCCCGAGAATTTGAGCAAGTTGCGGAAGAATACTGATATCAGGGCAGCTTTGATCGTTTTCCCACTTACTGACCGCCTGACCGCTTACACCAAGCATTTCAGCTAAGTTTTCTTGTTTTAAACCTTTGTTTTTACGTAACTGTGCAATTCTTTTTCCAATTGTTTTATCCATTTTACTTTGCTCCTTTGTTTTTTGATAGCTTCATTATACCCATCTGTGTCAAAAACAGAATGGACTATCAGTTGGATAGGCCAATTTTCACACAACCAAACGTGGACTATCACTCAACCAACAGTTGTTTTGCCTATTCATAGATCAAAGTTTCAGGATGTGAGAACTGAAACACGATTTCTTTATTTGGATTAACTGCCAGATTCAGTTTCCCTGGTTCTTTCGTTCCCATTCTCGTGTCCATGACAAGCTTTCTATATGGCTTGAATCCGCATTTTTGCTGTACTCGTTTTGATTGTTCATTGAAATCATAATGACCACAAAGTAAGAAATCCAAATCGATTTCATCAAACAAATAGTTCATAACTGCACTTACTGCTTCCGTCATAAATCCTTTGCCCCAATACGCCTTGCCTAAAACAAAACCGAGTTCTCTTCCTTTATAACCATCAAATTCTGTCAATCTATCCTCCATGCCGTACATTTCAACACCTAAAGAACCGATCACTTTTCCATTTTCTTTTAAACAAATGGCAAATGTCTTGTCATGTTCAATAAAGCTATCTAGAATTGCTTGACTTTCCTCTTTATTTTGATGATGTCTCCATCCAGCCCTTTCTCCGACACCTTCTACAGATGCGTATTCAAAAAAATCATCCAGGTCAGATTGCTTAAATGCTCTCAAGACCAATCTCTCTGTTTGAATTTGTATTCCGTTTATATTAAAGTTTGCATTCATGTTATTACCTCTTTTCTGATTAAAGTTCCGCCACATCCATCACTCGAATTCCGTTCTCTTTTAACATTTTCACAAACACACCATCTCCAGATATCAATGTTTTTGAAAATGTTCCATCGTAAATAGTACTCACTCCACAAGAAGGACTTCTCGATTGCAATATTACAAGCTCTGCATTATGTTTCTTCACAATCTCCAAGGCAAGTTCAGCACCTCTGTGAAATTCTAAGTCTACATTCGTTCCATCCTTATGCTTCACAATTCCATCTACAATTTCTGACGATTTTCTCGGCGTTGGCAACCCTCCAAGAACCTCAGGACATACACCAACCACATCATGCCCTTTCAAAAAATCTGCCAGCTTTTTATGAAAATTATTTCCACCATTATATTTGCAATTTTCTCCCAACAAACAAGCGCTAACTGCGATCCTCATTTTCTCACCACACCTTTAATAAACGTAAATCCTAATACTACAAATCCCATTCCCATCAATACAGTTGCCAGATTCCACACATCTGCCAGGCAACCTGCAATCGGAAACATGATGATCATCATGATCGAAAAGAACATGCTGTTTACAGATATCAATGTGGCTCTCTGTTCAGAAGGTATCAATCGATTCAAGCATTCTGATTCCACCGGATACAATACTGCATTAAAGAAACTGCTAATCACAAATGCGGCCATCGCCAACAATGGAATATGAAAACCATAACATATCATCGTAAAGGCAATCACTACCGCACACAGTGTTGCCACTTTCTCGCCAAGTTTGTGATACAAAGAATCACTTGCCAAAGCACCCAAACATGAAACAACACCAGCAAATAAGAATACAATACTAATCTGAATCTTATTATATCCCAGGTCATAATAGTATTGCTGACTATAGAAAAACAACAGTGTGTGAGCTGCTATTACCACCGAATAAAACACGATAATCTTCATAATTCGCATATCGTTTTTCAATATTTCATAACTTAATTTGAAATGGTTTTTTACAAGTGTAATCCCGCTTAATCGCTCTTCCTGATTCTCTAAAATTGGCGGCTCCATCATAAAAATGACTGGTATTAGCGAAAGTAACGCGATCACTACACACGCCACATAACACCATACATAAGAATACTCTGCCAGTACTCCACCTGCTACTGTTGCAATAGCTTGTGAAACTTCTATTATCATATTGAGACGACCATTTACTTTCATAAAATCGTCTTCTTTGTCAATGCATTTCAAACTGTCATACACAAGGGCTTCTTCAGAACCAGAAGTAAAACTATTTCCCAACGCTTGAATCATGAAACTAAGCGCAAATCCCCAAAAATGTCTTGAAAAAAGCATGATCAAGCAGGAAATTGTAATGCATACTCTGCTTATCAGCATACTTCTCTTTCTTCCCACTAAGTCAGCCCACGCCCCAGAAGGAATCTCACAGATCATGCTCGTCACATGATAAATCCCTTCCAAGAAACCAATCTGAAGCAAAGTCATGTTGCAATATGTTAAATACAAAACCCATATACAACTCTGCATATTGAGATTCGTAATAAATGTACTTATATAATCTAATTTGATATTTCTCAACAATCTAGATTGCATCGTAAGTGTCCTCTATCGAAATTATTTCATGCTCAATATTATATCATTTTCTATAATATAAAAAAAGAACTTGAAAGTTTAACCTTCAAGTTCCTGTTTTCTACGAACTATAAGCAGTAATTACAATCGCTGCTATGGCAAAATAAGTGATTGTGATAAACAAAAGAAAAACATTATATACAATCATAAAAAATATTCTCCATTTGCTCCATTTCTTCACAAACCCGTACGTAATACCAGCAACAAAATTTCCAACGATCAGCAAAATACTCCAGAACATAACGACTGGAATGCCATATGGTGGAAAGATCTTTTCTGCTGCTAATGGAAGAGTCAAAAATGAAAGTAAAAATGGAATCGTACTGATTGCTATGTGTAAAATCAGCTTTTTGTAGCTTCTGCGTTTCATCAATGTTGATATGTTCTCTTCCGCCTTCTCACGGTACGAAGAAACGTCCAATTTTTCTCCTGACAGTAATTCATTTATACTAACATCGAGTGTTTCACACAAAGACTGCATAATTGAAATTTCTGGTAATCCTCGACCCGTTTCCCATTTAGAAACGGTTTTATCACTCACTCCCAATTTCTGTGCCAATTCTTTTTGTGTCATAGACTGCTCTTTTCTTAATGTCGCGATAAATTTCCCGATTTTTTCCTGATTCATATAATCACCTCTTGTCATTATAGTAATGGAACTATTTCTTTTTTTCAATCTAACGCGACGTATACTACCATCAAAAACACTCTACGTTTCGCATACTAGTGCAGTAATACCACAAATTTTGTTCCGTCTTCCCAAAGAATGTTTTCTGTAGATTCTTTTTTCACAAAACTGATGGATTCTTTATCTACTATGTCAAATATATATTTTGCTGATCCAGATTCCGAAATGGCTATAATTTTATTTTCCTCTATTTCAATATTACCCTTCACTATCATTGAAGAAGTAACTCCAAAGTTCATTATAAATGTCTTATCTTTCAAATCAAATTTGATTGACACTTCTTCAAGAATGCCTTGAGCATAATAGCAGCCTTCCGAACTATCATATATAGGAGTTTTCTCTTTTGACGTACAAGCTACAATTGTTGTCAAAATTGCAATTATAATAAACGCATTTACAAATTTCTTTTTCATACACACTCTCTCCTTTGTTAAATCAGAACGGTTCAAGATTATATTTCAAAATCTGGAATAATACCATCAATTACATATCTAACAATATTCATTGCCTCTCCTTTTGCCCGTTCAATACCCGCAGGCGTATTCATCCAATTATCTCGTCTTGTATTATTATCATTAGCCGGACATGGAACGATATCAATCTGGTCTGGAAATAAATACCTGGCAATAGCTAAACTACGTCTCATATGAAAAACTGTAGTAACCAATAGCACTCTACGAATTTCATTCAATCCAAAATTTCGTTGCAATTCCACCAATGCAAAGCGGATATTTTCTACTGTGTTCTGTGATGAATTTTCCAAAATAATATGTTCTTCAGCTACACCCAATTCTAAGGCTGTTTTACACATATGCTCCGCTTCACTACACTTTCCACCAGGGAAATCTCGTAAAACACCACCACACAACATCAGCTTACTTGCTCGTCCAGCATTGTAGACATCAACTGCAACTGGTACTCTATATTTTGCAGCTTTCACACTCCCTAATACAATAATGCAATCCGCATTTTCGCCAGTATCTTCTAAACCTTGAAATAATAGTCGATCTATCACTTCAAATGTCAAATTATCTTCTTTTATCTTAGAAACCAACATTCTTCTTCCTCCGTATTGGAATTTACCGAGATATTTTGTGGTTGGCATAGATTGATTTAAATACTCTTCTGGTGCCTAATTATCAAGAAAACTAGGTAATAACTCGCTTTCTTGGTGAAGCAACACCTAATGAGTTGCACGCTTAGGAAATGATGATAGATAATTATCTCTTGATGCCTAACAAGTAAATATATTAGGCATTAAGCTTTTGCTTAGCCACTTGTGCACTCAATAAGATTATTCTCCCCTTTATAATCACAAACAGCTCGGTCAATTCAAGTTTATCTGTTCTTAACGATTTCTCGTACTGTACTCGCATAGTTTCTGGCGTAATTGATAGAAAACTCGCCATGATGCATATCAGGAAGTACCTGTAAAGTACTTTCCAATAAAACATCGTTAATTAATTTTGCAGATTTTCGCATTGCTTTATTTTCCTTTTCACCTACAAATACATAGGCCTTTACAAAGCAGTCAGTAATAGACGATTTTATACAGTACAAAGCATTTGCTTCTAAAAAAGCAATCATATTCTTTTTAGAAATACCGCATGTATCTCGGAAATAATCCTCAAAAAGATCTTGTTTTATCCTTAGAGATTTAAATTGTAATTTAGAAAACCATTTTTGTTTTATTAATCCATAACAACTTCCTAGTGCAGGCTTAATCATAGCATATGTAAATTTTGAAGGTACGACAAGTGCGCTTTCCACTATGGCATATTTACATATATTCTTACGGTGAGACAAAATTTCAAGCAAAATCTGTCCTCCAAGTGATAATCCTCCAATCATTAAAACAGACCCACCAAATTGGGTATTTATAAATTCTATGATCTCAGAAGCATTATCCTCTATCGTTGTAAATGGTTTGTCACTACCTGTATGACCGTCTAATATCGGCAGAATCACATGATAATCTGTTTGCAGTATTTCGGCAACTTCTCTGTAATTCCACCATGACAAACCACCTCCGTGTAAGAGGATAATTACCTTACTATTCTCTTTTCCATATTCTATGTAATTCAACCTCTTCCACCTCACTATAAAATTGGAATTTACTTGTTTTCAACTTTCCATTCGCCTGCTTCAAACCACCAATAGTTTTCTGACACATCGTTATTTTCAAAAACTTCCAACATGCTTTCAAATCCATCGGCAAGCACATAATTTTTCAAATCGTTCTTATTTATCCAAAACACATTTCCTTCATCGGATGATTTTAGTTTGCCAGAATAGGTATCTGTTTTATAAAAAAATACAATATAACGATACTTACCTTCTTTATGCGTGAATTGCTTTACGCCACATAAATGGACATTTGCAATATCAAGTCCTGTCTCTTCTTTCACTTCTCTAACTACTGATTCAACAAAAGATTCTTTTGGCTCAACATGCCCTCCCGGAAATGTAATACCTGGCCAGTCAGGATTCATTCTATCTTGAACTAAAATATGATCATCATCGTAAATCATACACATATTGGTCAAAATACATACTTCTTCTCTTGCCATTTTTGAAACCTCGCAAATTCTATTTTTCTACTAAAGAATTCTTCCCATTTCAATTCTTATTTCATGACGCTTAGGATCCTCATTCGTATAGGCGAATAAATCAAAACCGATTATTTCAAAACCATTTTTCTTATAAAAAGAAATCGCGTTTTCATTACAAGTTTGTGTTTCTAAAACAACCATCCTCGCACCACTGTTTTTAGCTTCCTCCATAATTGTTTTCATTAGTTCTGTACCTATTCCACAATGTCTTTTTTCATTACTAAAAACACATATATTACTAATGCGATACCGATTATTCCATTGTTCAATAGTTCCTTCAACATATCCCAATAATTGTCCATCATCAAAAGCACCATACGCAACAGGTTGTTCTAACCATTTGTTAAAGAAACTATCTTCAAATGCCATTTCTTTCGTACTATCAAATGATTTATAAGTAAATTTGAATCCATCATCCACATTTTCAATATCATAATATCCATTAGTAAAATACTTTAACTCAAATTTCTTACCTTCATATTCTGTTCTATCCAACTTTGAGATAATCATAATCACTCACCTATATTCATATTTTGAACTCATTATATCATTAAATAAAATTTTAGCCAATGATCTGTTCCAAACATATAATTTCTCATTGCTAATAAAAAAAGAACTTAGAATTTCTTCTAAGTTCTCTCATATCAGCCGTCACAAATTTGAAGTACTGAGTGAACCGATAAATTGGAATTTATCGTTTTGCTTTATTGCTATTTGCAATTTCATCGATATCTTCTTTGTCAATCCATTCTTCGGTAAATCCACAATTACAACAAATGTATCTATTCACTTTTACCGCAGAAAAAATAGTCATACCAAGCATCACATTATTTCCCACCCCATGCGCACCAACAGAACCATCAATTCTAACAATATTTGTAGACTGACATTTCGGACACATTTTATTATTTTTCATACAATCACTCTCCTTTGTCAAATTCAAGTTTATCTAACTTTTTTATAAATTGGAATTTGTTGCTTACACCGGTGTTCCTACTTCGATTAAGTTACCATCCAAATCGTAGAATCTGACCACCTTTTGTCCCCAGCTGTGTGTCATCAGGTGATTGACATATTCGATTTCAGGGTAAAGTATTTCAAGACGCTCTACAAATTGTTCTATGTTTGGCTCTTCAAAATACAACTCAGATTGATTACTGTTTGGAATTATACTTCTTTTTGTGAATTGTTCCCAGTATCCCAATTCCTGTAAATATATATTATTCGTCAATTCCATATTCCCATCGTTGTCTTGAAGAAGTTGAAATCCAAACATATCACTATAAAACTTTAACGCACGGTTACAATCTCT
>JAZQMU010000106.1:0-8555 GCA_045543595.1 Faecalimonas sp. | reverse complement strand
CCGCTTGGCCTCCGACTTACATAAGCAATCTGTTTTCTGACAGCAGCATTAGAAAGCTTATGATAAGATTTTCCTTCTAAGAAAATATCACCTGCAACTACAGGATAAAGCCCCAGCAACAGCTTCGATATGGTAGTTTTGCCACAACCGGAGGGTCCTACAATTGCAATGAATTCTCCGGGATTTACCGTAAAGGAAATGTTTTGCAAAGCGAGCGTTTCCCCCGTGAGTTCATGGTAAGAAAAACTGATGTCAGCCAGAGTAAGAATGGGAATCATGTTTACACACCTCCGATTTTTTTATATACTATCTTATGAATTTTGTAGAAAAAGGTGTTTGAAATGACAAATAAGAGAAATTACCAGAAAGAATTAGAAAATTTGATAGTAAAATTGCAGAAAGATAATAAAGTGCCAACACTTTTGTTACATAGTTGTTGTGCACCATGTAGTAGTTACTGTCTTATGTATCTACCGAAATATTTTAAGATTACGGTATTTTATTATAATCCAAACATTTTTCCGGAAAATGAATATACCAAACGTATCTTAGAACAGCAGATGTTGATCAATGATATGAAAATGAAATTTCCAGTATCATTTCTTGCAGGTAATTATGACAGAGAACGATTTTTTGAGATGGCGGCGGGATTAGAACACTTGCGGGAAGGTGGAGAACGTTGTTTCAAATGCTATGAACTTCGTCTGGAAGAAGCGGCGAAAGTAGCGAAGGATGGAGGATTTGATTACTTCACAACAACTCTCAGCATCAGTCCGATGAAAAATGCAGAGAAATTAAATGAGCTTGGAATAAAAATAGGAAAGAAATACGATGTTTCATATCTGCAGTCCGATTTCAAGAAAAAGAACGGTTATAAGCGTTCGATTGAATTGTCGAAGATTTACGGGCTTTACAGACAAGATTATTGTGGCTGTGAGTTTTCGTTTAGAGACAGACAGGCAGAAAAAAAACAGGAAGAGAAAGGAAGATAGACATGGCACAACTTTGGGGTGGAAGATTTACAAAAGAAACAGACCAGTTAGTTTACAATTTTAATGCGTCAATTTCATTTGACCAAAAGTTTTATGAACAAGACATCAGAGGAAGTATTGCTCACGTGACAATGCTTGCAAAACAGGCGATTTTGACGGATGAAGAAAAGGAACAGATCATCGCAGGTTTAGAAGGTATCCTTAAGGATGTGAAAGAAGGAAGTCTTGAAATCTCCGATAAATATGAAGATATCCACAGTTTTGTGGAAGCAACTTTGATCGATCGTATCGGCGAACCAGGGAAAAAACTTCATACAGGAAGAAGCCGTAATGACCAGGTCGCATTGGACATGAAGTTATACACAAGAGATGAAATTCAAACAATTGATAGTCTTGTGAAAGAGATTTTGGAAGCTATCTTTGTGATTATGAAAGACAATACAGAGACCTTTATGCCGGGTTTCACACATTTACAAAAAGCACAGCCAATCACATTGGCCCATCATATGGGTGCATATTTTGAAATGTTCAAGCGTGACAGATCACGCCTTCATGATATTTATGAAAGAATGAATTACTGTCCACTTGGATCAGGTGCCCTTGCTGGAACGACTTACCCATTGGACCGTGAATATACAGCAGAATTGTTGGGATTTTATGGACCAACTTTAAACAGCATGGATTCTGTTGCAGATAGAGATTACCTGATCGAACTTTTAGCTGCATTGTCTACGATAATGATGCACCTTAGCCGCTTTTCAGAAGAAGTGATTATCTGGAATTCTAATGAGTATCGTTTTGTGGAAATTGATGATGCTTATAGTACAGGAAGCAGTATCATGCCACAAAAGAAGAATCCAGATATTGCAGAGTTAGTGCGTGGAAAGACAGGACGCGTGTATGGTGCGCTTATGTCACTCCTTACAACGATGAAAGGGATTCCTTTGGCATACAATAAAGATATGCAGGAAGATAAAGAATTTGTATTTGATGCAATTGACACAGCAAAAGGCTGTCTAGCTTTATTTACCGGCATGCTTCGCACTATGAGATTCAACAATGCAGTGATGGAAAACAGTGCGAAGAATGGATTTACAAACGCAACAGATGCAGCAGATTATCTGGTGAATCATGGCGTGGCATTCCGAGATGCCCATGGCATTGTAGGTCAATTGGTATTATATTGCATCGAAAAGGATATTGCGTTAGATGATATGACTTTGGAAGAATACAAAGCAATTTCACCAGTATTTGAAGAAGACATCTATGAAGCAATCAGCATGGAAACTTGTGTCAATAAGAGAATGACAATTGGAGCTCCAGGGAAAGAAGCTATGGAGAAAGTCATTGCAATTTATGAAAAGTATTTGACAGAATAAGAGAAATGGTATAAAATTCAACAAATAAAGACAAATGTTCGTCATGGAAAGACAGAAAATAGAGAAACGAGGAGATTTGACATGGAACAAAAATTAAGAGTAGGTATTCTTGGAGCAACAGGTATGGTAGGACAACGTTTTATCGCGTTGTTGGAAAACCATCCATGGTATGAAGTTACAACAGTAGCTGCAAGTCCAAGAAGTGCTGGAAAAACATACGAAGAAGCAGTAGGTGGACGTTGGAAAATGGATACTCCAATGCCAGAACGTGTAAAGAATCTTATTGTTGCAAATGTAAATGAAGTAGAAAAAGTTGCAGCAGATGTTGATTTTGTATTCAGTGCAGTGGATATGACAAAAGATGAAATCAGAGCAATTGAAGATGCTTACGCAAAAACAGAAACACCAGTTGTTTCTAATAACAGTGCACATCGTTGGACAAAGGATGTTCCTATGGTTGTACCTGAAATCAACCCAGAGCACTTTGAAGTAATCGAAGCACAAAAGAAACGTCTCGGAACAACAAGAGGTTTTGTTGCAGTAAAACCGAACTGTTCAATTCAAAGTTACGCACCTGTTTTGACAGCTTGGAAAGAATTTGAACCAACAGAAGTTGTTGTTACTACATATCAAGCAATCTCAGGTGCAGGAAAGAATTTCAAAGACTGGCCAGAAATGATTGAAAACATCATTCCATACATCGGTGGTGAAGAAGAAAAGAGTGAATTAGAACCACTTCGTATCTGGGGTAAAGTTGTGGATGGTGAGATCGTAAAGGCAGAAGGTCCTGTAATCACAGCACAATGTATCCGTGTTCCTGTATTAAATGGACATACAGCAGCAGTATTTGTGAAATTCGCTAAGAAACCTTCAAAAGAAGAATTGATCGAAAAGATGGTAAGCTTCAAAGGTCTTCCACAAGAATTAGAACTTCCAAGTGCACCAAAACAATTCATTCAATATTTGGAAGAAGATAACAGACCACAAGTCAAAGCTGATGTTGATTTTGAAAATGGAATGGGCGTATCTGTTGGACGTTTAAGAGAAGATCATGTGTATGATTATAAGTTCGTTGGCTTATCACACAACACAGTACGTGGGGCAGCAGGTGGAGCGATCCTCTGTGCAGAAACACTTACAGCAAAGGGTTACATTCAAGCAAAATAATGAACATGTTTAGGCTCAAAAGTATGTGAACTTTTGAGCCTTGTTTTTGTAAAAAATGTTCAGATTTTTAGAGGAATGTGATAAAATATCTGAGAGGTGATTCAAGTGAGCAAAGAGGCAATGAAATACACACAAAACAGAGAATTGTCGTGGCTTCGTTTTAACCAAAGAGTATTGGAAGAAGCGCAGGATTTAACAGTACCTTTATTAGAAAGAATGAAGTTTGTAGCCATATTTACAAGTAACCTGGATGAATTTTTCATGATTCGTGTAGGCAGCCTTTATGATATGGTTATGATGGGCGATACAAGCGTGGACAGTCGTTCGGGTATGACTCCACTGGAACAGCTTGATGCAATTTATGATGCTGTTGCCCCTTTATATAAAGAGAGAGATCGCACCTATAATACGATCAAACAGCAGCTTCATCCTTATGGAGTTTGTGGATTGTCGTTTAAAGAATTAGAAGCACCTGAGAAGAAATATGTAAAGAAATACTTTAAGGAGCAAGTTCTTCCAGTGCTTTCACCACAGATTGTTGATGCAAATCATCCATTTCCACATCTTCAGAATAATGAACTTTATGTGATTGCGAACTTGAAGCAAGGTGATAAGAGTAAGGTGGGAATCGTTCCAGTTCCATTGTTTATTTCGGATGTCATTTTTATGCCAGGACATGATATCCGCTATATCCGTATGGAAAAAGTGATCATGGAATACATGGAAATGATTTTTGAAAAATATACGATCACGGATAAAAACTATATTTGTGTAACAAGAAATGCAGATATTTCTCCAGATGACGAAGCATATGATGTGAATGAAGATTTTCGTGAACGTATGCAGGAACTTCTTCATAAGAGACGTCGTTTGGCAGCAGTGCGTCTTGAAATTGCGTACCCACTGTCAAAAGAGATGGAACAAATGTTGTGTCAGAAACTGCACTTGTCACCAAAACAGATTTTTAGAACTAAAGTGCCAATGAAATTAGGGCATATTTTCGAAATCATTGGAAAACTTCCAGATAGTATGAAGAAGTCTTTGGTAGAAAGTCCATTTTCACCACAACCAGCTAAAATGATGGATGAGACAAGTATTACAAAGCAGGTAAAGAAGAAGGATGTGCTTCTTTCTTATCCATATGAAAGTATGGAGCCATTTTTACAACTTATTAAAGAAGCGTCGGTGGATCCGAATGTATTGACGATTAAGATCACGATTTATCGTTTGGCTAAGAAGACCAGATTGGTGGAATATCTTTGTGCTGCGGCAGAAAACGGAAAAGAAGTTACTGTGTTGATTGAACTTCGTGCCCGTTTTGACGAACAGAATAATATTGACTGGTCAGAACGATTGGAAGAAGCGGGATGCCAGGTAATATATGGATTTGAAGGTTATAAAGTACATTCGAAGATTTGCCAGATCACATATCGCAACCGAAATGAAATCAATTATATCACTCAGATTGGTACAGGTAATTACAACGAAAAGACGGCAGCTATGTACACCGATGTCAGCCTTATGACTGCGAACAAGGAAATTGGAGAAGATGCTTCAAGCTTCTTTAAAAACATGGCTATTGGTAATTTGGAGGGTGATTACAGACACTTGATCGTGGCGCCAGTTAGTCTGAAGTCTACAATCTTGAAAATGATTGACCGTGAAATTGAAAAAGGCGAAAATGGTCGCATTATCATGAAGATGAATTCAGTAACGGATATTGACTTCATTCATAAGATTGCTGAGGCTTCAAAGGCAGGTGTGAAGATTGATATGATCATCCGCGGTATCTGCTGTATCTTGCCTGAGGTGGAAGGCGAAACCGACAATTTGAAAGTGACAAGTATTGTGGGGAGATACTTGGAGCATGCCCGTATTTTCAGTTTTGGAACAGGGGCAGATCAGGTCATCTACATTGGTTCTGCCGATATGATGACTCGTAATACAGAAAAACGTGTGGAGGTAGCTTGCCCGGTTTATGACAAAGATGTAAAAGCTGTTTTAAATCATATGTTAGATGTGATGCTTTCAGATAATACAAAAGCAAGGCGTATGCTTTCCAATGGCTGTTATATTTTGAAAGAGAAAAAAGGGGAAGAGATTTCTGCACAAGAAATCTTTATGCAGGAAGCCCTGGAAAAGAAAGAAGAACCAGTAAAACCAAAAGATTCTTTCATAAGAAGGCTTTTTGCGAGAGCGAAAGGACATAATAAATAATTTATGGGAAAATCAGTGTACATTGCGGAAAAGCCGAGCGTGGCTCAGGAATTCGCAAAGGCATTAAATTTAAAGACAAGTCGAAAAGATGGATATTTGGAATCAGAAGAGGCAATCGTCACTTGGTGTGTTGGGCATCTGGTTACCATGAGTTATCCTGAAGTTTACGATGAAAAATATAAGAGATGGAGTCTGGATACTCTGCCGTTTATGCCAAAAGAATTTTTGTATGAAGTGATTCCAAATGTGGAAAAACAGTTCAAGATCGTAAGCAGCATTTTAAATCGCAAGGATGTAGATACGATTTATGTATGTACCGACTCGGGACGAGAAGGGGAATATATTTATCGTCTTGTAGAGCAAATGGCGAAGGTAACAGGCAAAGTCAGAAAGCGTGTCTGGATAGACTCTCAGACCGAAGAAGAAATCCTTCGTGGAATCAGAGAAGCCAAAAATCTGGAAGAATATGACAATCTTTCAGCGTCGGCATATCTGAGAGCAAAAGAGGATTATTTGATGGGAATTAATTTTTCTCGTCTATTGACATTAAAATATGGAAATAGTATCTCGTCGTTTATGAATACAAAGTATACCGTGCTGTCTGTCGGTCGTGTTATGACTTGCGTACTTGGAATGGTTGTGCGAAGAGAACGTGAGATTCGCGATTTTGTGAAAACTCCATTCTATCGCGTGATAAATACCGTACTGCTGGGAGAACAAACTTTTGAAGGTGAGTGGAAAGCAGTAAAGGGTTCTCGTTATTTCGAAAGTTTTGATCTTTACAAAGAAAATGGGTTCAAAGAGCGTGCGAAAGCAGAGGAATTGATTGCATATTTGAGTGAACCAAAGCCGCTGGAATGCGTGGTTGATGCCATTGAGAAAAAACAGGAAAAGAAGAATGCGCCATTATTATTTAACCTGGCGGAACTTCAAAATGAATGTGCAAAGCGATTTAAGATCAGTCCGGACGAGACACTTCGCATCGTTCAGGAATTGTATGAAAAGAAGCTTGTGACCTATCCTAGAACGGATGCCCGTGTACTTTCTACAGCAGTAGCGAAGGAAATACACAAGAATTTAAATGGACTTTCCAAATATGAGATGGCGAAACCGTACTTGCAAGATATTCTGCAATTTGGAAGCCATAAAGGTCTTGAGAAGACGAGATATGTCAATGATAAACAGATTACAGATCATTATGCGATCATTCCGACAGGGCAAGGATTGTCGGCGCTAAACAGTGTGTCTGCTACAGCAAAACAAGTATATGACGTGGTGGTAAGAAGATTTTTAAGCATTTTCTATCCTGCAGCCGTATATCATAAGATAAATATCACAACGAAGATGAAGGAAGAGTCGTTCTTCTCCAGTTTCAAAGTGTTGACTAGCGAGGGATATCTGAAAGTAGTTGGAACAGGAAATGATGGCACTGTAGAAAAAGGCTTATTCGAATTATTGAAAGATGTGAAAAAAGGAACAGTACTTTCTGTAAAAGAATTGAATGTGAAAGAGGGAGAAACTTCTCCGCCAAAACGATACAATTCAGGATCTATGATTCTTGCAATGGAAAACGCAGGACAACTTATTGAAGATGAAGAATTACGTGCACAGATCAAAGGCAGCGGGATCGGTACCAGTGCTACGAGAGCAGAGATACTCAAGAAATTAATGAATATCAAATATCTGAATTTGAATAAGAAAACTCAGATTATTACTCCAACACTTCTTGGAGAAATGGTGTTTGATGTGGTTGACCATTCTATTCGGTCACTTCTCAATCCGGAACTTACAGCAAGTTGGGAAAAGGGACTTACTTATGTGGCAGAAGGGCAGATTACATCAGAGGAATATATGGTGAAGTTGGAGAACTTTATCGGAAGCAGAACAAGTGGTGTTATGGCTCTTAATAATCAGGGGCAATTAAGGCAGTGTTATGAGAAGGTGGCACAATTTTACAAATAGTAAGGGAGAACGAGTATGGAACAATTAAAAATTCAATCACTCTACAACTTGGATGAAACAATTGCAAAGGATATTTTCAATGGGCTTACATATCCTTGGGAAGCACTTCCTAAAATCAGCGCATTTATCGTTGAATTAGGAAATACATTATCGGAAGAAGAGTATGATAAAGTAGGAGAAAATGTTTGGATCGCAAAGAGTGCAAAAGTATTTCCATCAGCATATATCAACGGTCCAGCGATCATTGGAAAAAATGCAGAAGTAAGACACTGTGCATTTATCCGCGGAAATGCCATTGTCGGAGAAGGTGCAGTAGTAGGAAATTCTACAGAGCTCAAAAATGTTATCTTATTCAATAAAGTGCAAGTGCCACACTACAATTATGTGGGTGATTCTATCCTTGGATATAAAGCGCATATGGGAGCTGGTTCTATCACTTCTAATGTAAAGTCAGATAAAACTCTTACAAAAGTAAAAACAGCAGAAGGTGCGATTGAAACAGGACTTAAGAAATTTGGCGCTATGCTTGGTGACGAAGTAGAAGTGGGATGTGGAAGCGTTCTTAATCCAGGAACAGTGATTGGAAAGTGTTCGAACATCTATCCACTTTCGAGCGTAAGAGAGTTTGTGCCAGCAAATAGTATCTATAAAAAACGAGGCGAAGTAGCTGAGAAGTATTAGACTGAGAAGAGATGTAGCGATACATCTCTTTTTTTATAAATTGGAGTTTATAGAATTGGATATTCAATCGTGCTGGATATAAGAGCCAAGTAGTCGTTGGGTATAAAATGACTAAAAAATGCCTGTAATGTCCAAATGATTTTGAAGATTAGGCATC
>JAZQMU010000105.1:0-5198 GCA_045543595.1 Faecalimonas sp. | reverse complement strand
TTGGAACCATTTGTTCTGTTGTCATTCTTGTAGCAATAAGGGATTGGTGAGCATCACGTAAAATTGTTTCAGTAATTTTAATAGGTTTTTTTGTAATTTCTGCCATTTTACTGTCCTCCAATATTATTTAACACCAAAGATCGCCATGAATGTTCCGGCTGCTACTGCAGTACCGATTACACCAGCAACGTTTGGTCCCATAGCATGCATAAGTAAGAAGATTGTAGGGTCTGCTTCTGCACCAACTTTTTGCGATACACGAGCTGCCATTGGCACCGCAGAAACACCTGCAGAACCGATAAGTGGATTGATTTTTCCACCAGTCAACTTACACATGATCTTACCAAATAATACACCGGCTGCTGTACCAAATGAGAAGGCAACTAAACCGAGTACAACGATCTTAATTGTATCCCAGTTAAGGAATGCTTCTGCACTTGTTGTAGCACCTACAGATGTACCAAGTAAGATAACTACGATATACATTAACGCGTTTGAAGCTGTATCTGTCAATTGTCTTACTACACCTGATTCTCTAAATAAGTTACCAAGCATCAACATACCAACGAGTGGAGCTGTTGTTGGAAGAATTAAAGAAACGATGATCGTAATGATAACAGGGAATAAGATTTTTTCCAATTTAGAAACTGGACGAAGTTGTTCCATCTTAATCTTACGTTCTTCTTCTGTTGTTAATAATTTCATAATTGGTGGTTGGATGATTGGCACAAGTGACATATATGAATATGCCGCTACCGCGATTGGGCCCATGATTGCTGTCTGTTCTAACTTACTTGCTAAGAAGATAGAAGTCGGACCGTCTGCACCACCGATGATTGAGATAGCTGCTGCGGCTTTGTCTGAGAATCCAAGAGCCATAGCACCTAAATATGCAGCGAAAATACCAAATTGAGCAGCTGCACCTAACAAGAAACTTTTTGGGTTAGCGATCAACGGACCAAAGTCTGTCATCGCACCAACACCCATGAAAATGAGGGAAGGAAGAATTGCCCATTCATCTAATAAATAGAAATAATGGAGTAAACCACCTTCAGCCATGATATCTGGGTAAATGTTAACTAAGAGCATACCGAATGCAATTGGTGTTAAAAGCAATGGTTCAAATCCCTTTGCGATTGCAAGATAAAGGAATACGCAAGCAACACCGATCATAATAAAGTTGCCCCATGTTAAGTTTAAAAAGGCTGTTTGCTCAATGAGGTTTCCTAATGTATTTGATATATATTCCATTTTTAACCTCCTGTGTAGTCAATTACGATGTCATTACTAGTTTAATGTTGCTAATACGCCGCCTGCTTCTACAGGATCACCTACTGCAACGTCGATGCTTGCAACTGTTCCATCTTCTGGAGCAACTACTGGGATTTCCATCTTCATAGCTTCGATAATTACTACAGCATCACCTTTTGATACTTTTTGACCAACATTTGCTTCGATCTTGAATACTTTACCTGCTGCACCTGCTGTTACTTTGATTCCGCCTGCTGCACCTGCTGCTGCCTTTGGAGCTGGAGCTGCTTTTGGAGCTACTGGAGCTGCTTTTCTAGCCACTGGAGCTGCTGCTACTCCACCAACGTTTTCTTCTACTGTTACGTCATATACATTGCCGTTTACTGTAATTGTATAGCTTTTCATGTTTATATCCTCCTAAATGTTCTTAATTCCATTTGTTTGATGGACGACGCTTGATTGAACGTACTACAAATCCATCTGTACTTGTACCTTCTTGTGCTGCAATAGCTGCAGTAATAACAGCGATGAGTTCGAGATCATCTGCTACTTCTTCCACTACTGGAGCTTCTGCAACTTCTGCTGTTTTTGTTTCTACAGCAGGAACGTTTTTCTTTGTAAGCTTGTCTAATAAAGCTGGGATATATTTCATCAAGCTAATGATAAATGCCAAGAAAATTAATACTGCAAATACAGTACCCATACCAAGCAATGTATTTAAACCAGCTTTTGTTAAAATCTCACCCATTGAGAATTTAGCTGAAACATCTAAAGACTCAACTGTTTGTTCTTTGTTAAAACTAAATTGAATTGTCGCTTCTCTCTCTGCATACTGTGCCAATGTTGACACCATGTATCCAGAACTTTTCTCTTCAATTACATATTCTCCATTACTAACAAACTCACCGCATTCTGCTTCTGCTGCCATCCATGAGTCCAGCATAGAAACGAATACTTCTGCATCAATTGGAAGACCACTTGTCATCAATGTATAATTCAACTGATATTCTGATAACGATTTAAATTCTTCCATCTGTTCATCATTCATCTGAGCGAAGTTAGTAACAAGGAATTCTGATAAAGTTTCCATAGACTCTGTCTCTTGTACCACACTGTTGCTCTCACTAGAACAACCCATTAAACCAAAGGCCATGATAAGAGCACAGAGCAATAAACTAATCTTTTTCTTCACTTATCTCACCTCTCTAAATTGTTCCGTGTTTTTTAGATGGACGATCTTCTCTCTTTGTAAATAACATTTCGAATGCACCGATCACATATTTTCTTGTGTCTTCTGGAGCAACGATTGTATCAACATAGCCACGTCTAGCTGCTGCCATTGGGCTTGATTGTAATTCTTTGTATTCAGCTGCTTTTTCGTCGATTGTAGCTGCGTCTGCGCTAGCGTACATGATCTTAGCTGCTAATTTAGCATCCATCATACCGATTTCAGATGTTGGCCATGCATATACCATATCTGCACCGATTGATTTGCTGTTCATTGTTACATATGCGCTTCCGTATGCTTTACCAATTACAACATTTACTTTTGGAACTGTTGCATTTGCAAATGCATATGTGAGTTTTGCTGTTTCTCTTGCTAATGCTTTTTCAGCACATTGGCAAGCTTTGAAACCTGTTACATTTGTCAATGTAAGTACTGGAATACCAAATGCATCACAGAATTCTACAAAATCAGCAGCTTTCTTACATCCGTCTACAGTAAGTGTACCGTCGAATGTTTCAGCTACGTTACCTTCTTCGTCGTAAACTTTTGAACGGTTTGCAACTACACCTACAGTCATACCATTTAATCTGATAAATCCTGTAACCATATCTTTTGCATAGTTTCTCTTTGTTTCGAAGAACATATTGTCGTCTGCTAACATTGAAGCTACAAGAGCTGTATCTTCTGCTGCATTTTCAATACCTTCACAAACACGATTCAAATCGTCGAGGCATTCTTCGTATGCATCGTTGTCTTCATTGTTAGCTGGCAACATGCATACAAGTGTGCGGATTTCTTCTAAAAGATCAGCTTCTGTTCCAACTACGTCAACAAGACCTGTTTCTTTGCTTTGGAAATCAGCAGAAGCTGTATCACATTTGGAAACTTCATTTCCTTCGATCGCATTTGGTGAGTTCACAAACAATTTACCATTTTTGCTTTCCATGAATGTAAAGTCTGTCATAGCTGATGCTACTGCAAGACCACCACCACATTTTCCAAAAATAGCTGTAATTTGTGGGATAACCCCTGAAGCCATTGCTTGTTTGTAGTAAACACTACCAAAACCATTTAAAGCATCTGTTGCTTCTTGAAGTCTTAATCCTGCACAGTCAACAAGACCAATTACAGGTGCTCCCATTTTCATTGCCATGTCATAGATGTTGGCAATCTTCTTAGCATGCATTTCACCGATCGCTCCTTTTAATACAGTAGCGTCTTGGCTGTAAACATATACTAAGTTTCCATCGATTACTCCATAACCAGTGATAACACCGTCAGCTGGAGTTTCTTTTTGCTGCATATTAAAATCAGTTGTTCTAGCTGTGATAGCTCCACCGATTTCAACAAAGCTTCCTGCGTCAAGTAAAGCGGCAATTCTTGTACTTGCGAGGCTCTTAGATGTTGTGTTGCTCATAAGTCAAACCTCCATATATATTGATTTTAAAATACTAACAATTTCTGCCATGTTAGATTATATTACAACACTAAAAAAATGGCAAACATTTTTGATAATTTTTTCACACTTTTTCTATTTCTTTACCAAATATTTTTCCATTATCTTTACAAAATACCACCGCACAGTTTTTTCTTCCACAGATCTTGTTATTACAATAGGATATTCTTTTACAATTTCTTCTTTCAGATAATATGTAACTTTTCCTACCTGCGCCCCTTCTATTGCAGGTGCCGTTATAATCTCTTCATATTCTGTCATTATCTCTATATCTTCCTCTTTCCCTATTAACAACTCAAGAATGTTGTCGTCACCATCCACCTCTAATTTGGCATAGGACGAACCATATAATCCTTGATTATCAGGGATACCATTTTCCACCAATACATCAGGAATATCCATTTCTTCATATACATTCCTATATTCATAGTTTTCAATTGCATATTCCATTAGTTCTCTCGTATCCTGCCACTTATAATCCTTATGGTTTGGCCAACCGCATGCCAAAAGCGCCACTACAAAAGTTCTTCCATCCCGCTCCAGTGCACCCACATAGCAATAACCTGCTTTAGAGGTATAACCTGTTTTTCCTGAGATTGCCCCGTCCATCATGTTCAAAAAAATATTATGATTATTACAATTAAAATTCACTGTATTTTCAACATCAGTAAACGAATGGGACTTTGCCTGTGTGATTTCCAAAAATTGTTCTGCTTTTTCTGACTCCAATATGCAATAACTCATGATTCTAGCCAGTTCTTCTGCTGTCGTCACATGGTTTCCCATCTGATCACTTGCATCCAGACCATTTGGTGTTACATAATGGGTGGACTCACACCCCAGTTCTTTCGCCTTCTGATTCATCATTTCCGCAAAACCTTCCACGGAACCCCCAACATGCTCTGCGATTGCGACAGCAGAATCATTGTGAGATTCCAGCATCAAAGAGTATAAAAGATCTCTTAGATAAAACTGTTTTCCCACCCCAGCTCCAAGATGAACTTTCGGCTGACTAGCCGCTTCCTCTGAAAAAGTCACCACATCATCCAATTTCCCATGTTCCAATGCCAGAATACAAGTCATGATCTTTGTGGTGCTTGCCATCGCTTTCTGTTCAAATCCGTTTTTTTCAAATAAAACACGCCCAGATTCCGCGTCCATAAGGACAGCTGATTGGGCGTATAAATCCTCTGGTTCTTCTGCATATGCTGTCATTTGAAACATCCATATGCTAAATAATAAAATAAGCCACTTCACTACGTT
>JAZQMU010000104.1:0-5653 GCA_045543595.1 Faecalimonas sp. | reverse complement strand
GGTTGTACTTGGAGCAAGTGCGGCACTGACACCAATTGCAGTAGAAAAAGGAATTATAAAGAAGGATTATCCATTATCTATTTTCGCAGCAGTGTTATTAGCTGTTTTGTCTATAGATATCTTGTTTGGAAAAGATGCAATGACGATCAGTCGTGTGGACGGTATTATCTTGTTGGTATGTTTTGCTGTTTTCTTATATTCGACTGTCAGAACTGCATTAAAAGGAAATGGTGAAAGCGTAGAAGAGGAAGAAATCAAGAACCTTCCATTGTGGAAATGTCTTGTTTTTATTGCAGTAGGTCTCGCGGGTATTGTTTTGGGCGGTGACATGTCTGTAGATGGAGCGAAGGAGATTGCCAGAGCATTTGGTCTTAGTGAAGCATTGATTGGACTTACAATCGTAGCTTTTGGAACATCACTTCCTGAACTTGTGACATCTGTGATTGCTGCGAAGAAAGGTGAAAGCGACATTGCGGTTGGAAATGTAGTTGGGTCTAATATTTTTAATGTATTCCTCATTATTGGTGCATCAGCGACAATTTTACCTATGAATGTAAGTGCTTCCTATGTGTTTGATATGGCTATGTTAGTTGCGACGATGGTAATTCCATTTATCTTTATCGCAAAGACAAAGAAGGTTACAAGAACACAAGGGCTTTTGATGATTGCGGCATACGTGGCATATACAGTTTATTTAATTATAAGAGCATAGAAAAAAAGAATCTCGGAATGAGCACTATCATGAAGTTAAATAATACAGGATAATAACGATTTAAAATACAGTTTATTTGCATAGCAACTTAAACTGTATTTTTTTTGCCCCAAAACAAAGATCACATATTGGGGGAATCGGTGGTTAGAGATATGCGAAATTCGACTAAGCCTTCGGTTTCGGATTTTTCTAATATGTTTTATTCACGAATTTTATTACACATATTACAAGCGGAACTCACAACACGCCACAAGAGGTCGCATGTGTTTAGGATTATCCATTTTGAAGATTCTGTATAAAGTCTTGCAACTGCGATTCAGTAAATGTGGATGCGTCGAAAACTGTTTGAACATTGTGAGTTTTTGAGACGCATCCTTAATAGAATCACTGAATGCAGTTGCTTAGACTTTACCAGAATCTGAAAAGATAAAAATAAACGCATGCGATCTCTTGGGACGCGTTGTTCAGACACGCTTTTCATATGTGATTAAATCGCGAATTAAAACATATTGAAAAATCAAGAAACCTGCAGAAAGTCGAATTTCGCATATCTCTAACCACCGATTTCCCCAATATGTGATCTTTGCTTTGGAGCAAAAAAAATACAGTTTAAGTTGCTATGCAAATAAACTGTATTTTAAATCGTTATTATCTTGTATTATTTAACTTCATGATAGTGCTCATTCCGAGATTCTTTTCTTATCACTTAAAGAATTCTTTTAATCCATCTAATAATTTCTTGTTGTTTTCTGGACTGAGCACACAGAAACGGATATATTCTCCTTCGAGACAGGCAAAAGAAGCACAGTCTCTTACAAATAATTTTCTGCGGATCAGGAAGTCAAACACATCAAATGAAGTTACTCCTTCTTTGAGAATTTTTACTAAGAAGAAGTTCCCCATTGGTTTAAATGTTTGAAGATCTGAAATCTGTTGTAATTCTTTGTAGATCTTTTCGCGTTCTTCAAAAATTAGTTTTCGTGTTGCTTCTATGTACTCCTTATCCTGAAGCATCCATTCGCCGGCCATAGATGCCACGATGTTAAGGCTCCATGGATTTTGATGTTTACGAATCACCTCGAGGAATGTTTCATTGCTTGTGACTCCGTATCCCAGGCGAAGACCAGGGGCAGCATAAAATTTGGAAACGCCGCGAAGGACCATAACATTTTCATAGGATGAAACGAGAGACATGGATGAAATGTCTTCGATGCAGGGTGCAAACTCGACATAAGTTTCATCTACCATAACAAAGATGTCACGTTCTTTACATCTCTTTAATATTAACTCCATGTCGGATACGGTAAGAGCAGACGAGGTTGGGTTATTGGGATTACAGATGATGAGCAAGTTGATGGAGTCATCAAGCTGTCTAAAGAAATCATCAAGATTCAATTGGAATTCCTGTTCTGCTAATAAATTGTACATTATAATTTCACCGCCGCAAAGTGCCAATTCTCTTTCATACTCAGAGTAAGTAGGACCGAGTAAAAGAGTACGCTTAGGCTGACGATGTTGGATCAACATGGAAATCAGTTCAGTGGAACCATTTCCTACGACAATATGGTCTGCGTTTACACCGCAGTAATTGCTGATCACATTGCGAAGAGAGGTGTAATTGCGGTCTGGATATGTAGTGATCATGTCCAGATTTTGGGCCAATTTCTCTTTTACTGAGTTGGAAAGTCCAAGCGGGTTCACATTGGCACCAAAGCCTACGATCTCTTCTTTTGGTATATGATAATATTTTTCTATTTCTTCTAAATCACTTCCGTGAAACTGTGGAACTGCGTTCATATAGTTCTCCTTTATCTTCTAATTCCTTGCCATAGATACCTAAATAATGATATAATTCATTATAATGTAATTTCTTGAAAATGCAACAAAAAACATAAAGCAGGTGAGCATATGAAGAATAAGATCAAACAATTTTCAAAGGGAGATTTTCGGTTAGAACAACCAGATATCTGCTTCTCTGAGACACAGATCATGATTTCTGTGGGAGAAGGGGAAGTGTATCAAGGAAGCTTCACTATACAGAATCAAAAAGATGGAAATGTAAGAGGACTTGTATATCCATCTTCTTTTCGCGTTCACTGCAAAGAACAGGGGTTTGATGGTAATCCTGTAAAGGTCCAGTTTACTTATGATAGTGCAGGATTAAAGCCTGGACATATTGAAAAAGGGAAATTTACGATCGTATGCAATGGCGGAGAATATGATCTTGACTATACTGCAATCGTAGAAAGACCGTTTATGATGTCATCTGTTGGTAAGATACAGAATCTTGCGGATTTCAAGAAATTAGCATCTGTAGATTTTTCTGAGGCGAGACGCATGTTTCGGTCAAGACAGTTTTATGAATTGTTGAAATACGAAGATGTGCGTATACGCAATCTTTATGACAATATAAGAAAGTGGTCTCTTGATGAGCAGGCACTGGAAGAATTTTTGGTTGGGATCAAGCAGAAAGAGAAGATTTTTTTGACTTTGGCAAATGAAGAACAGGCATTTTCTGACATGTTTGAATCCATGAAGTGTCGTGTGGAGATTACGAAAAACACATGGGGCTTTGCACCTATCCAGATTATGGGAGAGGGTGAATTTTTGAAAATCCGTCAAAAAGATATTTCGACGGAAGATTTTGTTGGAAACAATTATCATTTGGAGTATACCATTTTAAAAGAAAAACTGCATGCAGGGTATAACTATGGGAAAATTTCCGTTAAGACTCCTTACGAAACAGTTTCTATGAATGTTACAGTTCATCAAAGTGTGCAGCATAGTGAAAAACATGGAGAAGCAGGGGTGCTCGCAGGTCAGGGACTGAAAGAGTATCTGGCTTTTTCGTCAGGCAAAATTTCCTTAAATGAGTGGGTGGAAAGTGCGGTTCAAAAAGTAAATCAGCTTCGAGAGGTATCACCTGACAGTGAGTACTATATGCTTCTGCAGGCACATGTTTATCTGCGTGCACGAAGATATGAAGAGGCAAAATGGGTCCTTGAAAATATGAATTTTCCTCGTTTTGCTATCGGAAGAAAACAAGAGATTAATGCATATTACATATTTTTGACAGCGCTTCTCAAGCGAGAAACACTTTATACAAATAAGACTTTGGAAGAATTGAATCGTATGTATATGAAATCTCCGCAGTCTTGGCCAATTTTATGTATGATCGTGAATTTAGATAACAAATATAAGGATTACAATGAACGTCTTCATGTACTGGAAAGACAATTTTTTAATGGCGCAAAGAGTGTGCTTTTATATGCGGAAGCATATACTTGCTTCCAAGAAAAAGTGATTCTTCTTAGACGTTTAGATTCTTTTGAGATTCAGATTCTAAATTTTGCAGTGAAATATAAGATACTGACTCATGAGTTGTCCCTGCGATTAGCAGATTTGGCATGTCAGCAAAAAAGTTATGATGACAAACTGCTTCGTATTTTACAGCAGGCTTATG
This sequence comes from Faecalimonas sp., assembly GCA_045543595.1. GTDB lineage: Bacteria > Bacillota > Clostridia > Lachnospirales > Lachnospiraceae > Faecalimonas. Next base: position 1,478 of record JAZQMU010000104.1, on the reverse strand, counting down.
AAATGTATCCAGAGCCAAAACTTTTGACAGCAATCTGTACACAGTTGATCAAAGGGAACAAAGTGGGAAGCAGGTATTATAAATGGTATAAACTGGCGGTAGAGCAAGAGATGAAATTAGCTCAGTTATACGAGTTTTATATGATGTCAGTTAATCCAAAGCGTGTAAAGGCAGCATTTCCTAAGATCGTTTATCTGTATTTCCTTCATGGAATCAATTTAGACCATAGAAGAACAGCATTATTATATGAAAATATTTTGCTGTATGAAGATGAAAATAGCGAAATATATAAGCAATATAAAGAACAGATCAAAGCATTTACATGGAATCAGTTAATGTCACGCCACATTAACGGTTCTCTTCGTGTGCTTTATAATCGTTTTGTTAATGTTGATGAAATGACACCTGAAGCTATGGATGCGTTGTATGATATTTGTCACGCGTACCGTGTAACAACAAAGATGCCTGGCATGAAATATGTTATGGTGATCGAAAAGGATGGAAGCATTCGACAGAGAGTTGCATACAGAACTGGTGAAGGTGCAAAAGTTTACTTGTATGATAAGGAGTCCAGAATTGTATGGGAAGCAGATGATGGTTTCCATTATGCTGATTCCATTAATTATGAGACAAGAAGGCTTCTTCATGAGATGCATTTTATCGATATGTGTAAAAATCGCATGATGATGAAAGAGGCAGAAGAGCGAGAAGAGGCCTCAGAAAAGATTTCTTTTGAAGGTTTGAAGAAATATGGAATGACCGCTTATGATGAGCAAGAAATATTTTTGCTTTGTTCAAAACGTATTCGTGAACAGGAAAATATGGAAGATGATTTCTTGTTGTATCTTTGTTTTGAACTTTTGAAAGATGGTTTTTATGACAAAGTTCTTCTAAGTTATCTGTCGAATTTCTATTGTGGTGCTACGGCTGATATGAAGTTTGTATGGCAGAAAGCGAAGGAATACGGTGTGCGAACAAAAGGATTATCTGAGCGTATCATCACACAGATGATCTTCTCGGAAGTTATGTTCCAGGAAGAAGAAATTTTTGAAGACTATTACACTGGAAAGCCTTATTTTAGATTGAAACAGGCATATCTGGCGTATGTGGCACGTATGTACGTGGTGAATAATCGCGTATTGACAGAACGCATTATAAATATCATGTTCAAAGAACTCTCTTCAGGAGAGTATTTGGCAGATATATGTAAATTAGCTATTTTGAAACATTTTGCAGGAAAAGAAGTTCACGGGGAACTGAAAGAACTTTTAAAAGAGTATCTGCGAGAAATGTATGAAAAACATTTCGTATTTGCATTTTACATGGATTACCCATCGGAATTTCTCTGTGACATCCAGCTTCATGATAAAGTGTTAGTAGAATATAGAAGTGAGCATGGCGGAAAAGTGAAAGTGCATTATAATATTCACTTTGAACAAGGGGAAATGGGGCACCAGACAGAGAGTTTATTCCCAATG
>JAZQMU010000103.1:0-7866 GCA_045543595.1 Faecalimonas sp. | reverse complement strand
CCGCTTGGCCTCCGACTTCCTTTTCTTCAAGGCGACGAACTCGTTTTTAACTCGTCCCTTAATGAAGCAACTGTTGAAGAACGGAAAAACTATATTGATCGCTTAGTATTGTATAAAGCTGGTGGACTTATTGTATCGCTGCAGGAAGAACATCGTTTTTCTGACGAGCTCATCATGTATTGCAATGAGCGACAATTACCACTTATCACAACTAGTTGGGAAACTCCTTTCATCAATATTACACGTATTTTCTCTGAAATTCTTATCGACAAAGAGCGTACTGACATGGACTTGATAGCTGCGTTTAAAAACGCATTACACTATCCATCTGATACTGACTTATACTTGCCTCTTTTGGAGAAACACAACCTGCTTCGAGACGGAAACTATGTTGTATCCATTATCAAATGTACGGAAGATGATGATGAATACTTCAATGAGAGCACTAAAAGAATCGAAAAAAAATTGCAGAATACATTCAAAAATTGCATCTTTTTCAAAGAACTGCACTCTTTAGTACTTTTATCTTGCGATTATTCCGAAGAAGAACTCAAAATGATCTTCTCGGATTTTGCCGACAAATATTCTAACATGCTCTTTGGAATTGGTTCTTTGGAAACAAGCCTGACCCAAATCCATCGTTCTTATGCAAACGCGCAGCATACCTTAAAATTATGTGGAAGTATTCTGACCGAGAATCCGCTTTGCTATAAACAACTGGGCCTCTATCAAATTCTCGCGGATATGAGAAATCCAGATATCATATGTCCGCCATTTGTAGAAAACACTTTAGGCAAACTTATAGCATATGATCAAAAACATCGTTCTGACTACATCACTGTTCTGAAGGATTTTTTTGCCAATGACTGCAGCATCACTCAAACAGCAAATGCAACATTTTTTCATCAGAATACGCTAAAATATAAAATTAAAAACATCAAAGAAATCCTCGGCTATGACATTATGCAAAATGAGCACCGCGTAAATATCATGCTTTCTTTGGCAATCCTAAAAGTACTCGAACAAAAAGGGTAGACAATATGCCTACCCTTTTTCTAATGGTGCTCTAACCATTTGCATTCTGTGATTTCTAAATCATAAAATCTTGCTTCAAACGACGAATCTTCCGGAGAACAAGCATAGATTCCAAATGTAATTTCCTCTGCACCTTCCCACATATGACAGATTCTCATCTGCTTGAAGTTTTCTCCATCCTCTGAACATTCTAAACAATAATCCGATTCCCTTCTGCTAAAACGATACCACATAGATTTGATAGAAGCAGGAATATCTGTTGTTGCCCAATCAGAATAACCTAGATTTGTCGCAACACTTCCAAGTCTCTGAAACTCTTCGTTCTCATATTCTATGGACGCTTTTAACCAGTTATCGCTGTTCAAATACATAACAAATCCACACTGATCATATCGATGCTTGCTATCAAATTCTGTGCGGAACACAAACGAAAAATACTTCTCACAAGTTTTCATTTGCAGCGCAGGGGCATTATCATTCTGAAATCCATAATATGTTCTTTGCCACAAATCAGTTCCCGGCTCAGTTATGATTTTCACCACATCTTCCTCAAGCACATAATTCTTTGGTTCTCTAGTCCATTCAAAATTTTTTAAATCCACTTTCATTTTCTCCTACCTTCTCCAAACTTTCGCTTGGCCTTCCCAACATATTTGTCTTATTGTTCCATCGCTTATTTCATAAGCTTCACCTATCACAAGCTCCTTACTATCCTCAATAAAAAGATAACTTCCATCACATAACGCCAGAAACTGTTTTCCGTAGCTGTCTCCATAGGTAATTTCTTCAAAAAGACGCATTCCATCCAGCGTCCATTCTTTTACCATCTGATAATGTGGCAAAACATTCGTTTTCGTAAGTCCAAGACCTATTGCTTCCCTTTGAAACTCTTTATCTACTGCTTCTCCTGGTAGTTCAGGCTGGACATATACTTTATCTGCAGCATTCATAGTGCCTGCGCTAATGCCAATGACAACTCCTTCATAATCTTGAATTATTTCTCGCAGATTAATTCTATGAAAGAATTCATTCTCTGTAGGAACATGTCCCCCGCCTAAAAAAACAATATCATAAGAATGTAATGAATCCTTTGAATAATCTGCTGTTCTGTCATCCCACACATGAAAAACATCATTAGTCAAACCGCATTTTTCAAAAGCATGTGACATACCGCTAACCATCTCATCGTTTGCAGCGCTATCTGATGGAAATGCAGATATAATGAGACACTTTGCATTCTTTTTCCAATACTTTTTTAAATGTTCTAAAAACCCGTTTTTTCTATCTACTCCATCAACTGGTCTACTGTTATCTAACGGACCTGTAGGACTGCTTGTCAAAAACACCACCATATCATCTATGCTCTCCTATTATTTTTTCCATCCAGATCATGTGATACCACCTGCCAAATTTATATCCACATTTATGAAATTCTCCAACTTTTGTATAGCCCATATGTGCATGAAACTGTGCACTGTTCTTATCTAAATATTCATCATCTTCCACCGGATATGCAATGCAGGCATAAAGATTTAAGATTCCCATTTCTTTTAATCTTTCCTCCAATGCCTGATATAATGCTTTACCCACTCCACAGTTTTTCATTCCTTTTTCTACATACACGGTAGTTTCAACTGACCAATCATATGCTGCCCTTCCATAAAAAGCACCTGCATACGCGTAGCCAAGAATTATATCATCCTCAACAGCCACAAGATATGGATATTTTTTCAACGTGTTTTTGATTCTTTTTCTAAATTCTTCCACATCAGGTGCTTCATACTCAAAAGAAATAGCAGTATTTTTCACATAATATTGATAAATATTTAAAATTGCTTCCGCATCCTCCAATCTGGCTGTGCGAATTTGAATCCTTTCTCTCATCAGTAAGTCTCCTCATGTTCTGTTAATAATTCAAATCGATTTTTCTCAAAAATGATCAGTCCGTCGTCTCGCATTTTACACAATTCATTTGACATCGCACTTCGGTCTACCGATAAGAAATCAGCCAACTGTTGCCTGTTGAATGGAATGGTAATTATTCCACTCTTTTGTTTTTTCGCCTCTTCCGACAAATAAGACATTAGTTTATCTCTTGTTGTTCGTTTTGACATATGACCCAACTTTCTCACCAACTGTCTGTTTTTCTCTGAAATTGCTAGAAAAAGATTTTGCACGACCATCGTATGGAATTGACATGCAGAAGAACAAACATGAAGTATTCGAAACACATCAAACAAAAGAAGGGTACAATCTTCTACCGCTACTGCGTCGTTAATCAGTGTATCTGCATGCTGCCCAACATAAGCTTCTCCAAAAAGTTCACCCTGACGTACTATATTTATGATACTTCTGTTTCCCCAATAATCTTCTCTCTGAATGTGTAAACTACCTTCTACTAAAACGATCAGATCACTTATCTGATCTCCTTGACGAAATACATATTCACCCTTTTTAAATATTTTCTTTCTCGCCTGCAGACACGAAAGCATAGCCAGAATATCTTTTTCCTCTATGTTTGCAAACATTTTTGTACGCTTTAATACTGGGATATATTCTTTCACAAAAACCTCTTTTGTTGTAAATACAACATACTCTTTTTTTCTATTATGCTATACTTTTCCTATAATTTCAATAAATATTCTATAAGGAGACTACTATATGATAAGGAAAATCATCACAATTGATAAAGATAAATGTAATGGTTGTGGCCTTTGCGCAAGAGCCTGCCATGAAGGTGCTATCGGGATTATCGATGGAAAGGCAACTTTACTTCGCGAAGATTATTGTGACGGTCTTGGTGACTGTCTTCCTGCATGCCCGACAGATGCCATCTCTTTTGAGGAACGTGAAGCACTTGCTTACGACGAAGAAGCAGTACATACTTCCATGAGCAAATTAAAACACTGGCCTGTGCAATTAAAGCTTGTTGCTCCAAATGCACCTTATTTCAAAGGTGCTGATCTCTTGATTGCAGCAGACTGCAGTGCATACAGCTATGGAAATTTCCACAATGACTTCATGAAGGGTAAAGTTACATTGATTGGGTGCCCAAAACTAGATGCCATTGACTATAGTGAAAAACTGACGCAAATCATCGCAACGAACGATATTCAATCAATCACTCTCGTTCGCATGGAAGTTCCTTGCTGTGGCGGATTAGAGAATGCCCTGAGAAAAGCAACCCTTACAAGCAGAAAAAAACTTCCACTCACAACTGTTGTACTTTCTTCAGAAGGACGTATTATAAAACAATTCTAAAGGAGTTTTTATGAAAGAAAAATTACTTGGCGCTCTCATCGGTCTCGCAAGAGCGACGGAAGGAAATGAAGATTTGATCACAGAAGAAACCGATAGAATCCTGTCAGAAGGACTCATCGCCACGCTTCCTGATACTATATACTCTGTTGATCATCTAAAAGAATTGTATAACCGAGTGATGCTTGAAAAACAAAGGATAATTCCCTCTTGTTTTACTTGTACAACACCATGTGGCAGAACAGACAATTATGATATACAGGAACTTTGGAATATGGAAGATGAAGTCCGTTCTTTAAAACTAGTACTTTTATCAGGAGTCCAATATCTTGCCTCATCAAAATCCATTGATCATGACACAACTCTCTTTCTCTATAAGGCACTGATTTTATTTGGAATATACTGGGATGTAGATGGACTTGTTCCAATTCTCAAAGAACTTGGAGACATGATTCATAAAAACATGTTCTCATAAGACCAAGGAGGTTATTACCATAACCTCCCTGTTTTATTTTGTTTCATACTGGACTTTCACCAAAAAGATTCCAACTGCCACTATCACAACTCCGATTACTTCCATACCAGACAATCTTTCAGAGAATATAATCCAAGCATAAACAGCGGCAAAAGCTGGTTGAATCAACCCTACAACCGAGGATATATTAACGCTGATTTTACCTTGACAATATGTAAATAACCCTTGCCCAATTGTCTGCATGCAAAGTGACAAACCTAGCATCAACAACCAATCTCTTCCTGTTGCTGGAACTTGAAATCCTTCAAGGAATGAAGCATATATAAAGAATGTAATTACACTTCCGACTCCTGCCACAAATAAAATCGTGCTTCCACCGATTCTTTTCCGCATCTTATAAGAAACCAGTAAAAACAGTCCATAGAAAATAGATGAGGCAAATGCCATGGCGTCTCCGATGTAATTTGTCTCTGTCGGTTCAATCTTTCCACTCACCAGAATAAAGACGCCGAGCAGAGCTACTACCAAACCCAATAAATAAAACTTTGGAATCCTCTCTTTGAACACCCAAAATGTCACTGGTACAATTGTAAGCGGTGTCAGAGTAGAAAGCAGATTTACATTTGCGACTGAAGTGTAATGATATGCTGTATTCGCTAATCCTACGTCCGTTGCAAAAAAGATTCCTGCGAGGAGCAATATCAATACATCTTTTTTCTTTAGAAGATGAAACTCTTTTTTTGCAAAAGGAAATAAGAATGGTAACGAAAATAGAATGCGATAAAACCCGCAGTTAATAGGTGATATTCCACTTGAGCGCACAAAAACGCCACCTGTTGCAAGGAACGAAACGGCTAATAATTCTAATAAAATATAATTAGATTTCTTCATCGCTGAACATTACTTTTCCACATTCAACTTTTCTATGATGGCTCTTATTGTTTCTTCTCGTTCTTCCAAGGCATCGGCAATTTCCTCTACACTTTTACCTTTTTCTAACTTCACCTTAATTTTTTCTATCAAGTACTGTTCCTTTCCTTGTTGTAATCCTTGTTGTAATCCTTCTTCTCTGCCATCCTGTATAGCTTCTTCTCTTAAAGCTTTCTCGTACTTTTCCCTATTAAATGTAGTTAATACCAATTCCAACACCTCCGCTTTTTGGCTTACCAAAATATCCTTAAGAATGTTTTCTTCAATACACTCATCTACGGCGCGTGCAACTGCCTTCTTAATATTTTGAGATTCTTGCTCCGTATATTTTCTCACTCTTGATACAAACAGAGAATACTCTTCTAACTTTCTACACTTCTCCATCACCTTTTGATTAAACCCATGGTTAATGTTTAGCATCCTAGCTTCACACTCCAGACTCCCCTTTTCCTCTGAACTCTCATAAGCATCTGATAGTTTTAGAATCTGTTCGTCTGGCTCAGTTTTTTTTCCATTATAAAATACAATGTACTTTGGCAATGGAATTTTCTGCAAACGTGTTCCGTATAGATTAATGTCATTTTCTTCGACATATTTGTTGTACAATTGCGCAAAATATAACAATCCCCTCAATGGCATATTTGGATTGTATGTACTCTGCTGTTCATACAAATTCAGATTTCCATCAATCAAAAAAGATACATCATTTTTCATGGACAGATACACTACGTTTTCCAACGTATTTATTTCCAAATCGTTTGGTTCATCATAATCTGTCCCATTTACTGCATTGTACAAGTCGAGTAAATCCTTTTTATTCTCAAAAATTTTGCAAAACAGGCTGCTTTTATATTCTCGATTTTCTTTAGGATATTGATTCATATTGTTCTCCTTTCATTTTAACATAAAATAGTATCGTGTAAATGTAAAATTCAAGGAACTCCAATCATAGGCATCGCCTCTTTTCTATTAAGTTTTCTCAAACATTGGGAAATAGGCGAACTGCCTTTGGAAATGATAATGAAATGTTTGAAATGTTTCACAATAATAACACATTACTTTGAACAAAGCAATAGGCAGGTCTTATCCTGCCTATCGTTCTAAACTATAATTATATTATATCAATTTATGCTATTTCGAATATCAAAATTCGCTCTCTTTGATTCCCACCACTGAACAATTCTTGACAGTCGATTTCATCTAAAAACATTAACTCATCCTTCGTCATGAGGTACGACACATACTCGTCTTCAGGATAATAAAAGAACATTTTTATTTCTCTTGGATTTTCATAATAAGATTCTATAATTCCCCCCAGAACTGACTGCAAAATCTCTACGGAAAACGGATTAAAAAAATAAAAACAATCTTCATTCGAAACATTGTATTCTTCTGCTCTTCCACAGACAAACTCTGGTTTCTTTTTCCCATTATACGATTTCAAATTCGTACGTGCCTGTCCATAAATATCTGCATCAAACTCTACTCCTATCACGTCACATCCAATCACGTGACTCAGAAAAAATCCCACTCTCCCTTTTCCACATCCATAATCAACTACTGTATGATTTTCCTCAATATAACCACTTTCTGCCAGTAATTCCAACACTGAATAAGGAGTAGGTTCGTAAGGATAGTGATAGTTATCTGCATGAAAATCATCACGTCCAGTCGTATTTATTTTCAATCTTTTATCCCAATCGTATTCTCTCATCTTTAATCTGCATTTCCCCCAATTGGGTTCACTTTTCCAGTCCATTCTGTCACAGTAAGTTTCATGATAGCAGTTCGAGGTACTACCGACTTGTTATATTCAAAGTTTCTTGTTCTTTCGTCTCGATTCATAATGATCTCAATTGCATCGTACTTGGCTTCTCCTTCGACAAATTCAATTGTCGCTTTCCCCATCACACTTTTGTATCGCATAGTGGCATCTTTCACATCATGAATCAACTCTAATTTGTGACCACAATCCATTTCAAAAGAGCATACACCGTTTTTCTTCATGAGTTCATATTTTCTTCCTGCCATAGCACCATGCAAATAAAAATAGATTTGCTCTCCTTCAATAACATATGCAAAATTCATAGGAACAATATATGGATACATATCATCATCCACTAATCCAATTCGCATAATTTCGCATTCGTCTATAATTTGTTTGATCA
>JAZQMU010000102.1:0-5028 GCA_045543595.1 Faecalimonas sp. | reverse complement strand
TTGGCGAGTTAGGAATTACATATTCTGCAATAATATCATCATTTACTTCGCCTTCGAAGTCTTTGATAATACGACGAGAAACTAAATCTAACTCTGAATTTGAACGTGAGAAGTTCAAATATTTACATGCATATAAAAGTGGAGGACATGCTGGTCTAACGTGAACTTCTTTTGCACCACTATTATATAGGAACTCTGTTGTTTCACGTAATTGCGTACCACGTACAATCGAGTCATCAATCAAAAGTAAACTCTTATCTTTAATAAGACTTGTCACTGGAATCAATTTTCTCTTTGCCACGAGATTTCTTTGTGCCTGGCTTGTTGGCATAAATGAACGTGCCCATGTAGGTGTGTATTTGATAAATGGTCTTGCATATGGCACGCCTGATTCGTTTGAATAACCGATTGCATGAGCCAAACCAGAATCTGGTACACCGGCTACCATATCTGGGACAATATTATCTAAACAGTCATGCTTCGCCATCAGACTACCACATCTGTATCGCATCTCTTCTACATTCACACCTTCGTACGAAGAAGTTGGGTAACCATAATACACCCATAAGAACGAGCATACTTTCTTTTCTTTTTTAGGTTCCACAAGTACTGACACACCATCTGCTGTGATGAAAACAATCTCCCCAGGACCTAATTCTTTATAAGGTACATATCCCAAATTTGTGAATGCAAAGTCTTCAAATGACACTGCAAATCCCTTTGAGTTCTGCCCGATAGTGAGAGGTGTTCTTCCGACTTTATCACGCGCAGCATAGATACCTTCACTTGTCATTACCAAAAGAGTCATAGAACCTTTTACAATATCTTGAACATACTGAATACCTTCCACAATTGATGCCTTCTTACAAATCAAAGATGCAATCAATTCTGTAGCATTAATCTTTCCACTTGTCATTTCTTGAAAATGCGTATGTCCGTTTTCATAAATTGTTTTTAAAACTTCTTCTTCATTGCTAATCTTACCTACCGTAGTGATTGCAAAACTACCCAAATGCGATTGGATCAAAAGAGGTTGTGGTTCATAGTCAGAAATACATCCGATTCCAATATACCCCTTCATTTCGTCAGCATCTTTACCAAATTTTGTACGAAATGGAGTATTTTCAATATTATGGATCGCACGACTGAATCCCTTTTCTCCATATATAGCCATACCACCACGTCTTGTTCCTATGTGCGAATGGTAGTCAGCACCGTAAAACACGTCCAATACACAATCTTCTTTTGATACTACACCAAAAAGTCCACCCATGTGTTTTTCTCCTTCTCTTTACTCTTTATCCTTACAGTTTCTTAAGAACTACCGCTGTTCTTGCTGGTAAGTAACATGTAAATCCTATTGTTCCGTTTAAAGTCTTCTTCGCTTCGTAAACATACTGTTTATCCACTCTTCCGTGACCGCCGAACTCTGTATCGTCAGAGCTGAATACCACTTGATATTTTCCTTCTTCTGGAACTGGAATATAATACTGTTCAAACCATTTTGTTGGATGGAAGTTAAATGCAAATACAACCTTGCCTTTATTGTAAATGATTGTCTTATCATCCTGACCCATCCATCTGTTTTCTGGTTTCTTAGTCAATAAACGTTCTCTTCTGATCAAATGAATCATTGCCTCATCAAAATCATTCAATTCATGATAATGTAAGTTCTTATCTTCTACCAGATTCCATTGACGTCTGCAATAGTGATGACTCCAGCCATTACCTTCTCTTGGGAAGTCGATCCATTCTGGATGTCCAAATTCATTACCCATAAAGTTCAAATATCCTTCTCCAGCCAATGTAGATGTGAGAAGTCTGATCATCTTATGCAATGCAATACCTCTGTCGATTACAGGTGTTCTGTCAAACAGCTTACTCATACCAGTATACATCTCTGCGTCACAAAGACGGAACATGATCGTTTTATCTCCTACAAGTGCCTGGTCATGAGATTCTGCATAACCAATTGTCTTTTCCTTTGGTCTTCGATTTGTAAGTTCATACCAAAGTTTATACATATCCCAATATTCATCTGGTGTTTCTTTCAAAATCTTGATCCAGAGATCTGGCACACCCATTGACAGACGATAATCAAATCCAATACCACCATCTGCAATTTTAAGACACATACCTGGCATGCCTGACATATCTTCCGCAATCGAAATTGCTTTTGGATTAATTTCGTGAATCAGCTCATTTGCCAATTGCAAGTATGTAATCGCTTCAATATCTGTATTCATTGAAAAGTACATGCTGTAATCCATAAATGCACTTCCAAGACCGTGATCCTGATATAACATTGAAGTTACACCATCAAAACGGAATCCGTCAAAGTGGAACACATCCATCCAATATTTGATATTAGATAATAAGAAATGAAGTACTTGATTCTTTCCATAATTAAAGCACTTTGTTCCCCATGCACTGTGGTCACCTTTTGGACCATCATGGAAATATTGATATTCTGTACCATCAAACTGATTGATACCCTCATTTGTATTTTTAACTGCATGAGAATGTACAACATCAAGAAGTACTGCAATACCCATGCTATGTGCTTTATTGATCAATTCTTTCAGATCGCGACTGTGTCCATAACGTGATGATGTAGCGAAAAAGTTCGATACTTGATATCCAAATGAACCATAATATGGATGTTCCATGATCGCCATAATCTGAATTGTATTATAACCAAGTTTTTTAATTCTTGGTAAAATATTTTCTGTAAATTCCTTGTATGTACCAACAACTGGATCTTGTTGCGCCATACCAATGTGACATTCATAAATGATAGGTGTTTGTGGAATCTTGAACTTGCTGTCTGTCCATTCAAAGTCATCAAATACTTCTTCAATCTCTGCACAGAAAGAACGGTCCTCCACATTCTGAACTACTCTCTTCGCATAAGAAGGAATTCTTCGTAATACTTGCCCATTGTGAATCACAACAGCCTGTACTTTTTGTCCTGGTTGTAATGCATTCTTTCCTCTTAATTTCACTTCAAAAACATCATTCTCAAGTCTCTTCATCGGACATGCTGTGATATCCCAGTCATTGAAATCTCCTGTGAGGTACATCGCTTCTGCTGCTGGTGCCCATTCACGGTAAACCCAACCTGATTTTGTTCTATGGAATCCGAAATACTGATAACCATTTGCAAATTCTGATAAGCTGTTATAATCTTTTAAAAGTTCTTTTCGTTTTCTTTCATAACTTTCCATACGAAGATTAATATCATTTTCAAAACTTTTAAGATAAGGATCAATTTCTAAAATTTTATATGACATAGTGAACCTCCCTAGACAAATATTACTGCGCATATATCGCCACATATAGCATAATTATACACCATTTTTTGTTTTTTTTCTACGCTAATAATTATTTTTAGGATATTGTAACAATTTGGAAAATGGAATATAATTACTATGTATATATTTTCACAAAAGAAAGTTGGTGATTCCGTGAAACTTACCAAAAATGATACTTATAAAATCGCATTAGAAATAACTGGCTGTAAAGGTATGGAATATCCATTCTACACATCTGAGATTGTGGAATGTAATAATTTAGAATTACTCCACGCCATTCTCACTTGCGGTATGCCGCATCAATTCCTTTCACCGTGGCATCATGAAAAACGTTCTCAAGAGTTCATTTCCAAGATTACTATGTTTGAGACAAATCTGATGGCAAACGATGGATATCTTGTCAAAGCTCCTACAACTGAATTCCTCGATCCAAGTGAAAAGAGCGTAAATGCCTATTATCTTGGTCTTATCTTTACGAAATTGATCAGTATGAAGGAATTTGACATTGATTACTTCTTACACACCACATTATTTGAACAAGTTTACGGAAAAGAATCATTCACATGCAGCGGACGTAAAAAACCAGCTTTTGTAGGATATAAGCGTAATTCTGATGCCTGGAGCATCTGGGAATCTACAGGTAGACGCGACAGCGCACCAAAAGCATTAGATGATGCCTTCAACCAAGTATACGCAATCAAAACAGTTAACGATCAGGCGCCTGAATATGCCATGGCATGTATGACTTACTTTGACACAAAACATGGAGAGTTACAGGGAATCCTCCGCAATGCTTCTTCAGGCAAAAAAGCCAATGTATGTTTTGACAAAGAACAATATCTTACCTTGTACTACCGTCATATTTGCGAAATCTTTGATGAATCACTTCGCCGTAAGCCATTCGACAGTGTGATCGATTACATTGACGGCTACTTGGAAATTGAACTGGAACTTTTTGGACTGAATGTTGATTCTTCTGACAAGGACGAATATTCTCGCAAGAAACGAATCAAACTAGGTGTACCGAAAGACATCTTAGGATTCTTCCAGTACAACAAAGGTCGTTTTTCAGAAAACAATACAATTACTTCTATTGTAGAAAATCTTGAAGTCAACACAGACTATCAAGACAAGAATTTCTTTATGGGAAGAGATGGCATTTATTTCCGAATTTTATAAAAAGTTGACAAATATGGCAATTTATAATATACTACCCCTCGTGATTTCAAATTTTAGAAATTATAGGAGGTAGTATTTTTATGGCAAAGACATCTTTATTCGTTGAATTCAACGGAAACAAAGTAGAAGATAAAACAATCGTTGCTGCTGTTAAGAAAGAATGGACAGAAGCTGGACATAAAGTTGGCGAAATCAAATCTATGGATTTATACGTTAAACCAGAAGAAGCTGCTGTTTATTACGTAATTAACGAAACAGAAACAGGAAAAGTGAATTACTAATCATGAACCCAATGGATATTTTAAAATTCAAAGGAATGTGGGATGAGTTCGCAAAACGCCATCCAAAGTTCCCATTATTTTTGAATGCGGTTACGCAAAACGGAATCACAGAGGGAACTGTTCTTGAAATTCAGATCAAGAAACCAGATGGAATAGAACTCGCTTCCAATTTAAAAATTTCCAAAGAAGACATGGAGTTATTCCAAAAACTCAGAGATATGAGATAATACATAAGGAAGAAATTCTTACGAATT
>JAZQMU010000101.1:0-2713 GCA_045543595.1 Faecalimonas sp. | reverse complement strand
GGAATAACATTCTAAAAACGTGCTCTCTAAGTTCTGATCTACTCATTATTCTACCTCTATTCTTGATTTTTACACATAATTGTGCATTATTATTCATTATACTACATCCGACTATTTCTTGCAAACAAAAAGGAAGGCTTTTCAAAATCGCCTTCCTCTCACTTCATTATAAACTATTCAGCATCCATTTCTACGCCTGCAATTCTTACATTCACATCTGCTACTGTAAGTCCTGTCATGCTTTCAACTGTTGCTTTTACTTTTTCTTGTACTTTCTTAGATACTTTCATCACGTTGTGACCGTATTTGATGTTGATTGCGATCGCAATTGATACAACGCCTTCTAAAACGTCAACTTTCACACCTTTTGAAAGTAATTTTTTACCTAATTTGCTAATCAATTCTTTTGTAGCATTCCCTGCCATAGAAGCAACACCATCTATTTCGATTGCAGCAAGACCCGCAATAACACCAATCACTTCATCAGCGATCACTACATCTCCTTGATTATCTTCCATTTTTATTGTATAAACAGTTCTTTCGTCCTTTGCCATGTTTTAAAACCTCCTAGTTTGGTCTACTTCTTTTCCTATTATAACAAATTTATGTTTATTTGCAAACATAAACTTTCCTGTTACTATGAACGACCAAACTCTGATAAGATCAATCCTTCGTTACGTTCCAAAGTCATTCTAACACTCCAGCTGTTCACAAAGAGCAACAATGGTCTGTCTTTTAAGTCTTTGATCTTCTTCATATCTGATGTTCCAACCAGTTTGTCAAGATTGATATCTTTATTTTCAATCCAGCGGATATGTTCATATGGAAGCGGATCCAAACGAATCTCAACATTGTATTCGTTTTCAAGACGATATTTCAACACATCAAATTGAAGCACCCCTACAACACCTACAATGATTTCTTCCATACCTGTATTGTATTCCTGGAAGATCTGAATCGCACCTTCCTGTGCAATCTGGTTGATACCTTTTACGAATTGCTTACGTTTCATTGTATCGATCTGGCGTACTCTCGCAAAGTGTTCTGGCGCGAAAGTTGGAATACCTTCATATACAAATTTATTTGGCGATGTTGTAAGTGTATCACCGATCGAGAAAATACCTGGATCAAAGATACCTATAACGTCACCTGCATATGCCTTATCGATCATCTTTCTTTCACTTGCCATCATCTGTTGTGGCTGTGCAAGACGAACTTTCTTTCCACCCTGGATATGGAACACATCCATACCTGCGTTGAATTCACCTGAACAGATTCTCATGAATGCGATACGGTCACGGTGAGCCTTATTCATATTCGCCTGAATCTTGAATACAAAAGCCGAGAAATCTTTTTCTTCAATTGGATCAATGTCACCTTGATCTGATTTTCTTGATAATGGTGATGTTGTCATTTGGAGGAAATGTTGTAAAAATGTTTCCACCCCAAAGTTTGTAAGAGCTGATCCAAAGAATACTGGAGATAATTCACCTGCTCTTACTGCTTCAAGATCGAATTCTGCTGCAGCTCCGTCCAAAAGTTCAATCTCATCATTCAACTGAGTTTTCTGGTCTTCACTGATTAATGTATCCACTTCAGGATCATCTAATGCAACTTTTCTTACTTCCCCCATTGAAGTACCCTTCTTTGTGTCAGAGAAAAGTTCGATCTCGTTGTGTTCTCTGTCAAATACACCTCGAAATTCTTTTCCACAACCGATTGGCCAGTTGATCGGACAAGTTGCGATCCCAAGTTCTTTTTCAATATCATCCAACAATTCAAATGTATCACGCGCTTCACGGTCCATTTTATTAATAAATGTAAAAATAGGAATATGACGCATCACACATACTTTGAATAACTTTCTAGTCTGAGCTTCTACACCTTTTGAAGCATCGATAACCATTACCGCAGAGTCAGCTGCCATGAGTGTACGGTATGTATCTTCTGAGAAGTCCTGATGCCCTGGTGTATCAAGAATATTGATACAATATCCATCATAATTAAATTGAAGTACAGAAGAAGTAACAGAAATACCTCTTTCTTTTTCAATTTCCATCCAGTCTGAAACGGCATGTTTTGCAGTTGCTTTACCTTTTACAGAACCAGCTTGATTGATCGCTCCACCATATAATAAAAACTTTTCTGTTAATGTTGTCTTCCCAGCATCGGGATGGGAAATAATTGCAAATGTTCTTCTTTTTTTAATCTCATTTGTAATTTGTGACATAATAATCTCCTATATCTACTATTCAAACCTATGCATACCAACTTAGTCTATCACAACTACTCGTTCTCTGCAAATCATTTCTACTCTGACATTGGATTTATTACGATATTTTCAGCAGATATCCCCGTTTGACGTGTGATGATATCTTCAATCTGAGCAAGGCTCGCATCTGTGATCTCACTGCTGTTTACAACCACGTCTGCTCCCGACTCCGTAAGTGTAACGACTGCCTCCGAAAATCCTTTTGTCATAAGCATGGTTTCGACAGATGCTTCCATCTCAGCAATTTCAGTCATAGCGATCATCTGCGCCACGGCCTGTGCTTTTTGATCTTCACTCAAATTGGTATTATTGATGATTTCAAGTAATGTTTCTTTGTTTTCAGCTCTCACTTGTTCTCTTGTCATCTTTGCACTTGCCACAATACTGCTTCCACTTGTAAGGACTGCCTCACCTGGTGTCTCCTGAACTTCGGAAACGTCT
>JAZQMU010000100.1:0-19192 GCA_045543595.1 Faecalimonas sp. | reverse complement strand
ATCAGGAAGAAAAAGTAATTAATCGCCTGTTGTTAAAAGAATTGCTGGATGGCTTGGAAAAAGAAGCCAGACAATTAATCTACTTGCGATATTTTGCAAATAAGACGCAAACAGAAATCGGAAAAGAACTTGGAATTTCTCAGGTTCAGGTTTCAAGAATGGAAAAGAAAATATTAAAGCAACTGAAAGACTGCATATAAGTGCAGTCTTTTTTGCATACTAATCTGGAAGGAAGGTGATTGGATGGAAGAAGCTAAAAAAAGAATTCGGGCAATTATGATCTGCGTTGTACTTACCGCAGTCATCATAGGAATCGTCTATTATTATCATGAAACACAGAATCAAACGGTTTTGGAGAAAGGAACTCTGATCACAGCGCAGCAAATGAGATGGTGGAATTTATGGCAGAAATGACACAGACCTTATATATAAAAGCAGAGCAAAATGTAGAACTTTTCAATCGAAAGGTAAAATTGGGAGATATACTTTCCATGGAGTGTAGCGACAGTACCATAGTTTCCAAATTGAATACAGTTGATTTGATGACGATTCCTGAACAAGGAAAACAGAGGATGGTTATTTCTATTCTTAAAATCATTGAATGTATACATGAAGAGTACCCGAAACTTGAAATTCAGAATATGGGATCTACAGATATTATTTTGACATACGAGCCTGTGCAATCAAAAAACAGGGTCATAGAATATCTAAAAACAGGTCTGGTGGTGACTATCAGTTTTGTTGGGTCTGCATTCGCAATTATGACATTTAATAATGATTCGGGGATTCCAAAGCTGTTTGATGATATCTATGAAATGTTTATGGGATATCCGAAACAAGGTTTTTCGATTTTGGAACTTACTTACAGTATTGGGATTGTAATTGGGATTCTATTGTTTTTCAATCATTTTGGAAAACGCAAATTTACAGTGGATCCAACTCCGATTGAAATAGAAATGCGGCTTTATGAGAAGGATATCCAGAATACGTTGATAGAGGATTATTCACGGAAGGGGAAAGAAGCAGATGTGGGGAAATCAGATATTCATGGCAATCATTGGCCTTAGTGGCGGTTTTGTCGTTGCAGGCGGTCTGTTTGGATTGATCGTGGGACTGGGAGTGATATCTGATCTTGCGGATAGAACTCACACTGCAAATAGAGTTCATTTATACGAAGATGCTGTAGCACTAGGCGGAGTATGTGGGAATATTGTACAGTTATATTTGCTTCAGGTTAGCTATTCAGCGGTATGGCTTAGCCTATTTGGTTTGTTTGCAGGAATTTTTACAGGATGTTGGGCTATGGCATTGACAGAGATATTAAATGTTTTTCCAATTTTTGTGCGAAGAGGAAAACTGATAAGAGCAGTTTCTTATATTATTTTGAGCATAGCAATTGGAAAAGGAATGGGAAGCATAATTTATTTTTGGATGGGATGGTAAAGTGATGGAAGAGAAAAAACAAAAAGAGTATACCCAGTATGTGAAGGAAAAAACGCCGGTTCACAATGTGTATAAAAACATGATAAAAGCCTTTATAGTTGGGGGGATTATCTGCGCGATAGGCCAAGTGATCTTGAATTATTGTAAAAATCAAGGTCTCTCGGAAGACGTCTCGGGTTCATGGTGTTCGTTGATTTTAGTGTTGTTGAGTGTGATCTTGACTGGATTTAATGTGTATCCGAAAATAGCAAAGTGGGGCGGTGCAGGAGCACTTGTACCAATTACAGGATTTGCCAATTCGGTGGCTGCTCCAGCGATTGAATTTCAGAAAGAAGGGCAGGTCTTTGGTATTGGCTGCAAGATATTTACGATAGCTGGTCCAGTGATTTTGTATGGAATCGTCACTAGCTGGGCACTTGGAATCATTTATTGGCTTAGTTCGATGGCTTAAGTAGAAAGGGAATGTTATGTTAAAAGGGAAACAAAGTATTGAATTTGAACATGTACCTTACGTGGTAAGTCATGCTTCAGTAGTAGGGAAAAAAGAGGGGGAAGGCCCTCTTGGAAATTTGTTTGATTTGGTGGAAGAGACGAATCTGTTTGGACAGAATACATGGGAAGAAGCAGAAAGTGAGATGCAGAAAGAGGCTTGTCTTCTTGCCATGGGGAAAATAAATGCAAGACCATGTGACATCCATCACCTGTTTGGTGGGGACCTTTTGAGACAAGGGATTGCTACCTCCATGGGATTGGAAGTGCTTGAAATTCCGCTTTTTGGATTGTTTGGTGCATGTTCCACATCAGGAGAATCGTTGGCACTGGCATCTATGAGTGTGGCGGCGGGTTATGGAGATCTTGTGATGGCTGTGACTTCCAGTCATTTTGCAACTGCGGAAAAAGAGTTTCGTTTTCCGCTTGCCTATGCGAACCAAAGACCGCTTTCAGCACAATGGACGGTGACTGGAAGTGGAGCCTTTGTGGTTGGACATCGCAAAAGTCATGTAAAAGTTTCAGGGATTACAATTGGAAAGATTGTAAATTATGGTTTGAAAGATTCTCAGAATATGGGCGCGTGTATGGCACCTGCTGCCTGCGATACGATCATCCGCAATTTAAAGGATTTTGGAAGGAAACCGGAATCTTATGATCGGATTTTCACAGGTGATCTGGGTTATGTAGGACAAAGTATTTTGTTTGATCTTATGAGAAAAGAAGGGGTGGATATTAAAAATGTACATCACGACTGCGGAATGTTGATCTTTGAGCAGGCAACTCAGGATACCCATGCTGGTGGAAGTGGGTGTGGATGTGCGGCAACCACGCTTTCAGCATATATTTTGCCAAAGATAGAATCAGGAGAGTGGAAAAGGGTTCTCTTTGTACCTACAGGAGCGCTCATGTCCACGGTCAGTTATAACGAAGGGAAGAGTGTTCCGGGAATTGCGCATGCGGTGGTTTTGGAACACTGTTAGGAGGAGTTATGGATTATGTAAAAGCCTTTTTAGTTGGAGGAGTAATTTGTGCATTGGTCCAGATATTGCTGGATAGAACAAAACTAATGCCAGGGCGAGTGATGGTACTGCTGGTATGCAGCGGCGCAGTATTAGGAGCGGTGAATTTATACCAGCCTCTTATGGATTTTGCAGGCGCAGGTGCCAGTGTTCCTCTTCTTGGTTTTGGAAACTTGTTGTGGAAAGGGGTAAAGGAAGCGGTTGATCAAGAAGGAATTTTGGGGTTGTTTATAGGAGGTTTTAGGGCAAGTGCAGTCGGAATTTCTGCAGCCTTAATTTTCGGATATCTTGCGTCGTTGTTATTTGAACCTAAAATGAAGAGTTAAGTTAAATCAATGTTAAATCTTGGTCAAGGATAGGAAAATCGGTTGTTTTTTGGGGATGAAGATGTTATTTTAGTAGTAGTTGAATAAATTCTAAAGAGAAACTTAGGAGGAAGAGTTTATGGCATATTTAGATCTTATCATCCCTTTTGCCGGGGGATTAGGAATGTTCATCTACGGTATGCAGATCATGTCACAGGGTCTTGAGAACGCAGCCGGAAATAAAATGAAAACTATTTTAGAAGCATTGACCAAAAATAAATTGATGGGAGTTATCCTTGGTGCGCTTATCACAGCGGTTATCCAAAGTTCTTCTGCTACAACAGTCATGGTAGTAGGTTTTGTTAATGCTGGAATTATGAATTTAACACAAGCCATGGGTGTTATCATGGGTGCCAACGTAGGTACAACTATCACAGGTTGGTTAGTATCAGCAGGTGAATGGGCTTCATTTTTGAAACCTAGTACTTTAGCACCAGTAGCGATCATGCTCGGTGTGGTTTTGATGCTCACAGGAAAGAGACGTTCTACAAAAGATGTAGCAAGTATCATCGTAGGTTTTGGTCTCTTATTCGTAGGTATTTCTACTATGTCGGATGCAGTTGCACCATTAAAATCAAATGAGGCATTCTGCAACATGTTCGTTACATTAGGAGGAAACCCAATCCTTGGTATCTTGGTGGGTGCGGCAGTTACTGCGATCATCCAAAGTTCTTCTGCTTCAGTCGGTATCTTACAATCCCTTGCCGCAGCAGGATTAGTACCATTTAATGCAGCAATCTATATCATCATGGGTCAAAACATCGGTACTTGTGTTACTGCTATGATGTCTAGTATGGGTGCTAAGAAAAATGCGAAGACAGCTGCTTTAATGCACTTGTTATTCAATATCATCGGTACAGTATTATTCAGTGTGGCTGCAATCGCATTCTTTACAATCGTGAATCCTGTATGGAGCCATGGAACGATTACACAGACACAGATCAGTACCGTTCATACAGCATTCAATATTGCAACAACAGTAATTTTATTCCCATTATCTGGACTTATCGTTAAAATGGCTAAGAAGATCAGCAGAGTTGACGATAAACAACAAGATGATGCAGTTGTATTACTTGACGACAGAATGTTACAGACACCTTCCATTGCACTTCAAAGAACAGTTTCAGAAGTTGGTCGTATGGGCGAACTTGTGAAAGAAACTTTGGAAATTGCAAGAAGAGTGTTGTTTACAAGAACAAGAGAAGATATTCAAGCATTGAAAGATGATGAAACAAAGGTAGACAAGCTTTGTGCTGGTATCACAGAATATGCAATTAAGCTTACAAGATTACAGATCAGTGAGAAAGAACATGAATACATTGCACGTTTACTTCAAATCGTATCTGACGTTGAACGTATCAGTGACTATTGTGAAAATATTGCAGAAGCCGCAGAAATTTTAGGCGAAAAGAAATTAGAATTCTCTGAAATGGGTGCTGCAGAATTGAAAGAAATGATCCAAGTCTGTGCAGACAGTTATGTATATGCAATTGATTCTTTCATGAAAGAAGACAAAGATTTAGCATTGAAAGTAATTGAAAATGAAACAAAGGCAGATGATATGGAAATCAATCTTCGTGCAAAACATATCAAACGTCTTGCTAATAACCAATGTAATACAGAAACAGGTATCATTTTCTTAGATACTGTTTTGTGGATGGAACGTATTTCTGACCACTCGAGAAATATTGCAGAAGAAGTATTAGAACATATGAATTAATCAGCAAAAGCAAAAGAAGTTGCAGAACGAAACTGCAACTTCTTTTTTATTCCTCAATAATATGAATTTCCAGATAATCAAAATCAATGGAATCTACAAAATTATCCTGATAGAATCTCGTTTTATCATGCTTTTTGAATTCTGCAATCGTAGAATCCAGCCAGATCGGTTTGCTAAGGTCAAATTCGTAGCAGATAGAATCTAAAGCATTAAAAATCTTATGTGTACGAGTGTCATCGCTTTCATCACAGATTACTGTGTCGCGAAGCAATCGATTGTCTTTAAATAATTTTCCCCATAATCGAAACATTGATAGAATCCTTTCTTTGTAACCTGATGATATAGCATTATACAATATCTGCTCAGAATCTTTCAATATTGAAATAATTATGGTTGATTTTTACATTACCTTATGATAGACTACTCAGGTGACAAGACAGTAGTAATATAAAAGGTTTACAGGAAGGGATTGAAAATGGAAAGACTAAAGAAATTGGGAAATAGAATCTTTATCGAAGGTTTATCTGGTATGGCACAAGGTCTCTTTGCAACACTCATCATCGGAACGATCATTCAGCAGATTGGAACGTTGATCGGTGGAAGTGTAGGAGATCTGATTTTTGTTGTGGGTAAAGTGGCTGCAGCTCTTACAGGCGCTGGAATCGGTGTAGGTGTAGCCTATAGATTTAAGGAAAGCCCACTTGTAGTATTATCAGCGGCAACTGCAGGTATGGTTGGTGCGTTCGCAAGTAAGATCCTTGCAGGTGCAGTGCTTGTGGATGGCGCTATCGTGTTTGCGGGACCAGGGGAACCACTGGGAGCATTTCTTGCAGCATATATCGGAATTGAAGTGGGACATCTTGTGTCTGGAAGGACAAAGGTAGATATCATTGTAACACCACTTGTAACAATTACAGCAGGTTCAATTGTAGGGGTTATTCTTGGACCACCTATCTCGAAGTTTATGAGTGCTTTAGGTGAATTGATCAACTGGGGAACAGAGCAGCAACCATTTTTAATGGGAATCATCGTATCAGTTCTTATGGGAATGATTCTTACATTACCAATCAGTTCGGCAGCACTTGGTGTAATTTTGAATTTATCAGGACTTGCCGCAGGTGCAGCAACAGTAGGATGCTGTTGTAACATGGTGGGCTTTGCTGTTGCAAGTTACCGAGAAAATAAAGTAGGTGGATTGTTGGCACAAGGAATCGGAACTTCTATGCTTCAGGTACCTAATATTGTAAGAAAGCCGATTATCTGGCTTCCAGCGATCTTATCAAGTGCTATTTTAGGACCTGTTGGAACTATGGTATTCCAAATGACAAACAATGCAACAGGATCTGGTATGGGTACAGCAGGACTTGTAGGTCAGATTATGACATGGCAAACGATGGCTGGAACAGTGGCACCAGGTATGTTGCTTGTTAAGATTTTATTGATTCAGATCATTCTTCCAGCAGTTGTTACACTTATTATTTCTGAGTTCATGAGAAAGAAAGGATTTATCAAAGAAGGAGATATGAAATTAGACTTATAATCCTTAAAATTTCATGAAAATTATGACAGTAATGGAGTCGCGTGGTATAATATCCTATAGGAACAATCGTTCAAAGAAGAGGAGAATGTAACGTGCAAGACGCGATAAAAAGTTATGAGGATGTGGATAGTTGGAAAACGATCATGTTTTTATACAACGCAGCCCTCAAGGAAGTTGGTACAAAATTAGAAATTTTAAATGATGAATTTCATCATGTACATCAATATAATCCGATCGAACATATCAAGACCAGAATCAAGACACCGGAAAGCATTGTGAAAAAACTGAAAAAATATGGATATGAGACATCCATAGAAAATATGGTGAAGTATATCAATGACATTGCAGGTATCCGTATCATTTGTTCTTTCACTTCAGATATTTACCGATTGGCCAGTATGATTGGGAATCAAAGTGACTTGAAAGTATTGTCGATCAAAGATTACATAAAGAATCCGAAGGAAAGTGGCTACAAGAGTTATCATATGCTGGTGGCAGTTCCAATTTTCCTTTCAGATAGCGTAGTGGAAGCAAAGGTAGAGATTCAGATCAGAACAGTAGCTATGGATTTCTGGGCTAGTTTGGAACACAAGATATATTACAAGTTTGAAGGTCATGCACCAGAACATATCGGTCAGGAACTCATTGAATGTGCTAAGATGGTATCGGAAT
The DNA here is from genome assembly GCA_045543595.1 of Faecalimonas sp. Taxonomy (GTDB): domain Bacteria; phylum Bacillota; class Clostridia; order Lachnospirales; family Lachnospiraceae; genus Faecalimonas. Next base: position 11,941 of record JAZQMU010000100.1, on the reverse strand, counting down.
TAGATGATAAAATGCTGTCACTGAATGAAGCAATTCGTTCATGTGGAGACCAAAAAAAATAATAAAAAATATTGCTTTTGAAAATCAAAAGAGTAAAATATACCTATAGATTTTGTTCTATAGGTATATTTATTTTATGAGGGATTACATATGAAAAAGTGGATGACAAAGAAAAATATGACAGAATTAGGGTTGGCTATGATTGGTACAACCTTGTTTGCATGTGGGGTTAACATTTTGATCACACCGCTCGGTTTATATAACGGTGGTTTTATGGGGATGGCGCAGCTCATACGTACGGCGCTTGTACAAGGGCTTCATCTGGAGTTTCTGGGACAGTTTGATATTGCAGGTATTATTTACTATATTATCAACATTCCATTATTTATATGGGCATGGAAAGAGATGGGGAAACGCTTCCTTATCAGTTCCTTGCTTACAGTGACAGTACAGACTCTTTGGATGACGTTCGTTCCAATTCCAGTAGAGCCAATTATTTCTGACCGATTGACAGCATGTATCATTGGCGGGTTAGTTGTTGGTAGCGGTGTAGGTATTATCCTCAGAGGAAGAAGTTCCGGCGGCGGTCAGGATATTGTAGGTGTTGTATGTACAAAAAAATATCCTGGTTTCAGTGTAGGAAAGATTACGATCATGATGAATGTCTGTGTTTACGCAGTTTGTTTATTCATGTTTGATATAGAGACTGTTATTTATTCATTGATCTATACAACAGTTCTTGCCATGGCTTGTGATCATATGCATACACAGAATATCAACATAAGTGCTATGGTATTCACAAAGCAGGAAGGAATTGAACAGGCTGTTATGTCAGAGATGCGACGCGGCGTGACGAAGTGGGAAGGTGTTGGTGCTTACACAAATGAAGAATCACACATTTTATACATTATGATTTCTAAATATGAGATGGAACAGTTAAAAGAGATTATTCATAGAGTGGACCCACATGCGTTTATTATTTTCAATGAAGGAAGTTCCGTAGTAGGGAATTTTGAAAAGAGATTGTAAGAAGGATAAGTTAGAAAAGAGTTTACATAGTTGTTGTGTAAACTCTTTTTTATTTTACTAACAATTAACAGAATTTATGCTTTGGGTTTAACATTGGTTAGTTATGATACTAACTGTAGACAGAACACAAAATAGTTAACAAAAAGGAGAAAAGAAAAATGAAAAGATTTTTAACAGTTGTATTAAGTGCTGCAATCATAATTGGTGTGGTAGGATGTGGGGATTCAAATTCTCAATCTTCAGAAGCAGAATTTGATACATCTTATGAAATTTCAGTGGTTTCAAGAGAAGATGGTTCAGGTACAAGAGGTGCTTTTGTTGAATTAGTTGGTGTAGAACAAAAAGATGAAAATGGAGAAAAAGTAGACTATACAACTGAGGATGCGATTATCACGAACAGTACATCAGTCATGCTTTCGACAGTGGCGGATGACGAGTATGCGATTGGATACGTATCACTTGGCTCTTTAAATGATAGTGTAAAAGCATTAAATGTAGATGGTATTAATGCTACAGAAAGCAACATTAAATCTGGAGATTACAAAGTAGCAAGACCATTTAACATTGCTACAAAAGGAACGTTGAGCGATGTGACACAAGATTTTATTGATTTTATTTTAAGTGAAGAAGGACAAGCGATTGTTTCAGAAAACGGTTATATTTCGTTAGATGGAGTAGAACCATTTTCTGGAAATAGTACGGCTGGTAAAATCGTGATTGCTGGATCATCGTCAGTTTCGCCAGTTATGGAAAAATTAAAAGAAGCATATCTTCAAGTAAATAGCGATGCGGAAATCGAAATTCAAACAAACGATTCTACAACAGGAATGAATTGGACAATTGAAGGGACATGCGATATCGGTATGGCTTCTAGAGAATTGAAAGAAGCAGAAATAGAAGCGGGATTGACAGGAACTGTAATTGCAACAGATGGTATCGCAGTAATTGTCAACCACGCTAATGTATTAGATGACATCACATCAGAACAAATTAAAGACATTTATGTGGGTGATGCCTATACATGGGATGAAGTTATAAAATAATAAAAAGGAACGTAATAAGATGAAAAAGGCATGGAATGAAAAGTTCATGCAGGGAGTATTCCTTATTGCCGCCTGCACATCAGTGCTGGCGGTGGTTCTCATTTGTATTTTCTTGTTTTCAAATGGAATTCCTGCAATGACTGAAATAGGCGTATTTGATTTCTTAAGTGGTCGGAAATGGAAACCAGCCAATGATGTTTATGGTATTTTTCCAATGATTTTGGGCAGTATTTATGTGACTGCCGGAGCAATTGCTATTGGCGTTCCAATCGGAATCCTAACTTCTGTTTTTATGGCTAAATATTGCCCAAAGAATATTTATCCATTTTTAAAAGGTGCAACTGAGTTGTTGGCGGGAATTCCGTCGGTGGTTTATGGTTTCTTTGGTTTGGTTGTTTTAGTACCTATTGTCCGCGATATCGGAAGATTTTTTCGGAGTATAGGTGTTTTAGAAAAGGCCGGAAACGGTAGTAGTATTCTTACAGCATCGATTCTGTTAGGGATTATGATTCTTCCAACAATTATTGGGGTAACAGAATCAGCGATTCGTGCAGTTCCAGATTCTTACTACGAAGGGGCGTTAGCTTTGGGAGCAACACACGAAAGAAGTGTGTTTGCAGTAATCCTTCCGGCTGCAAAGTCAGGACTTTTGGCTGGTGTTGTACTTGGTATCGGTCGCGCAATTGGAGAAACGATGGCAGTAATTATGGTTGCAGGAAATCAACCACGTTTACCAGATAGTATTTTAGAGGGAGTTCGCACATTGACTGCCAATATTGTAATCGAGATGGGATATGCTGAGGGATTGCATAGAGAAGCATTGATTGCCACGGCTGTTGTTCTATTTATATTCATTTTGATGATAAATCTTTCGGTATCTTTGTTGAAGAGGAGGGCAAGACGTGAATAAAAAGAAAATATATTGGGGTTCAACAATTCTAAAAGGAATTGTTATGTTAGCCGCAGTTATGACATTTTTGGTGTTGTTTTTCCTGATTGCGTACATTTTATTGAAGGGTATTCCGCATATCAAACCTGAATTGTTTGCATGGGAATATAACACGGAGAATGTATCGCTTATGCCAGCATTGATCAATACGATTATTATTACAATTCTCTCACTGGTGATTGCAGTTCCAATCGGAATTTTTTCGGCAATTTATTTAGTGGAATACGCAGGAAAGGGGAATAAATTTGTAAATCTTATTCGAATTACAACAGAAACCTTATCAGGAATTCCTTCCATAGTTTACGGACTCTTTGGTATGTTATTCTTTGTCACTGCGTTAGGGTGGCGAAATTCAATTCTAGCGGGAGCATTTACATTAGCAATAATGATTCTTCCACTCATCATGCGTACGACAGAAGAAGCTTTGCAATCGGTGGCAGACAGTTACAGAGAAGGAAGTTTTGGTCTTGGAGCAGGAAAACTTCGTACTGTTTTCAAAATAGTATTGCCGTCTGCTATTCCTGGTATTCTGGCAGGTGTTATTTTGGCTATTGGACGAATAGTAGGAGAGACGGCGGCTTTGATTTATACAGCCGGAACAGTAGCGGAAATCCCGGACAGTTTATTTGATTCAGGAAGAACGCTTGCTGTCCATATGTATAATCTTTCTAGTGAAGCACTTTACATGAATCAGGCGTATGCGACTGCAGTGGTTTTGCTAGTTTTAGTAATAGGAATTAACAGTTTGTCAAGTTTTGTAGCGAAGAAACTTACGAAAGGAAATGGAAATGGGAAAGTTTAATATTAACAATTTAGATTTGTTTTACGGAGATTTTCATGCTCTGAAAAATATTAATTTAAATATTGAAACAAACAAAATAACAGCGTTTATTGGACCTTCAGGCTGTGGCAAGTCTACATTGCTAAAGTCTTTAAATAGAATGAATGATCTAGTAGAGGGTTGTAAGATAACAGGAAATATTTTGTTGGATGGAGAAAATATATATAAAAATATGGACGTAAACTTGCTTAGGAAAAGGGTAGGAATGGTATTTCAAAAACCGAATCCATTTCCTATGAGTATTTACGACAACATAGCATTTGGTCCTAGGACTCATGGAATTCATTCCAAGGAAAAATTGGATGATATTGTAGAAAAATCACTGCGAGATGCGGCAATATGGGATGAATGCAAAGACCGTCTTAAAAAAAGTGCGCTTGGTATGTCTGGTGGTCAGCAACAAAGATTGTGTATTGCGAGAGCATTGGCAGTACAACCAGATGTACTTCTTATGGATGAACCGACATCGGCATTGGATCCAATTTCCACATCGAAAATTGAAGACCTTGCTATAGAACTTAAAAAAGATTATACTATTGTTATGGTTACACATAACATGCAGCAAGCTGTTCGTGTGTCTGATAATACTGCCTTTTTCTTGTTAGGTGAAGTAATCGAATATAATGAGACCGAAAAACTCTTCTCGATTCCGGCAGACAAACGTACGGAAGATTATATTACAGGGAGATTTGGTTAGAATGAGAAATAGATTTGACACACAACTTGAAGAATTAAGCAGGGAATTGATTTTTATGGGTAACCTGTGTGAGAAGGCAATTGCAAATATAGCAAAAGCTCTAAAAAACGGAGATCTTCAATTGGCAAAAAAGGTCATTCAGGAAGATGAAGAAATTGACCATATGGAGAAAGAAATTGAAGCAAAATGCTTGAAACTTCTTTTACAACAGCAGCCAGTTGCCAAAGATTTACGTCAGATTTCAGCGGCATTGAAGATGATCACAGATATGGAACGTATTGGAGATCAGACTGCAGATATTGCAGAAATCATGATTTCTGCAGGAATGTCTGAAGTGGAGAGAATTGAACCGATTCTTGACATGGCAAAAAATGTAAGTCTCATGATCCATGATAGTGTTATGGCATATGTGAATAGGGATTTGGAACTTGCATATAAAGTCATGTTGGCAGATGATCAAGTAGATGAGTTGTTTGAAACCATTAAAGGCGAGATCGTGAAGTATATTAAAGATAATCAAGGAGATAATGGTACAACAACAATTGATATTATCATGATAACAAAGTACTTGGAGCGTATAGGTGATCATGCAACAAATATTGCTGAATGGGTAGAATTTTCTATAACGGGTGTGCATAGGGATAGTGCAGGAATGTAAGATAAGGAGAAAAACATGATTTTTTGTGTGGAAGATGATAGTAATATTCGCGATCTTGTGATATATACTTTGAATACGACAGGAATCAATGCTCGTGGATTCCAGGATGGAAAAGAATTTTTTACAGCTTTGGCGTCAGAGACGCCAGAGCTTATTTTACTTGATATCATGTTGCCAGGCGAAGATGGACTGACAATTCTTAAAAAACTGAAAAGTTCATCAAGAACCAAGAATATTCCGGTAATCATGGTGACTGCCAAAGGGGCGGAGTATGACAAAGTAGTCGGACTTGACGAAGGAGCCGACGATTATGTCACAAAACCATTTGGCATGATGGAGTTAGTTTCTCGAATCAAAGCAGTTTTAAGGAGAAGTAAAAGGGAGCAGGCTGGTGATATCATCGAATTAGATAATCTTAAGATGGATTTAAAGCGTCATGAAGTGACGGTAGACGGAACTGTTGTTGCTTTAACATTAAAGGAATTCGAACTTCTTAGAAAATTACTGAAGAATAAGAATATCGTACTTACGAGAGACCAGCTTTTGGGAGAAATATGGGGTTACGATTTTGATGGTGAGACAAGAACTGTGGATGTACATATCAGAACGTTGCGACAAAAACTGGGGACAGCGGGAGAAATAGTAAAAACCGTCCGTGGTGTTGGATATCGTATTGGAGGTACAGATGAGAGCTAAGATTCAGAAAAGTATGCTTCTTATAATCAGTGTGACACTTCTTGCGACGATTTTACTGTTTGCTACAATTTTTTACGCAGAGACATTAGATGGAATGAAAGCGGAAGTGAAGCGAGAAGCAGTCTATGTGCAAAGAGCACTCAATATTTCTGGAATTGAATATCTGGAAGATATGGATGCGGCACAAGTTCTGACTCGAATGACATTGATCGATAAAGATGGGAATGTTGTGTATGATTCGAAGGAAGATGAATATACTTTCGAAAATCATGCGGAACGAGAAGAAGTAAAAGAAGCCTTTTCGACAGGCAGCGGAGAAGCCATCCGTACTTCAAAAACAATCGAAAAGCAGACATATTACTATGCCGTATTATTGGAAAATGAAATGGTGCTTCGAGCATCCAAGACAATGGATTCCTTAGTTCCTACAATCCTGGATTTCATACCCTATGTTTTAGTGATTGTTGTTATCATGGTAGTTCTTGCATATTATCTTTCAAAATGGCAGACAGCTCGTCTGATAGCGCCGATTAACGCTTTGGATCCAGCAAAGCCTTTAGAAAATGAAATATATGAGGAGCTCTCACCACTTCTTAATAGAATTGAGGATCAGAACCGAGCAAAAGAAGAAATTGCCAATATGAGAAAAGAGTTTTCTGCCAACGTTTCTCATGAACTTAAAACACCGCTCACTTCAATCTCTGGATACGCAGAAATTATGAAAAGCGGTATGGTTAAAGATGAGGATATGATCTCATTTTCTGAGAGAATTTATAGTGAAGCGAGCAGAATGATCACGTTGATTGGAGATATCATCAAATTATCGAAACTGGAAGATGAAAATGTGGAACTGGAAAGAGAAATGGTAGATCTTTATGGTCTCGCAAGAGAAATCTGCAGCAGACTTTCCTTGTTGGCAGAAAAGAAGAAAGTAAGAATCGAATTGACGGGAGAACCTGTTTCCTATTACGGTGTAAGACAGATTTTAGATGAGATGATCTATAACATTTGTGAAAATGCAATCAAGTATAATGTACAAGATGGCAAGGTAAGTGTTTGGGTCGGCGATACTTTGCAAGGGATTAAAGTAATAGTAGAAGACACTGGAATTGGAATCCCAAGCGATCAGCTTGATCGAATTTTTGAACGCTTTTATCGAGTTGACAAAAGCCATTCAAAGGAGACTGGGGGAACTGGACTTGGGCTTTCTATCGTAAAACATGGTGCGATTTTTCACCATGCAGATTTGAATGTGGAAAGTGAGATTGGCAAAGGAACAAGGATGGAAATCTTATTTGATAAAGTACAGTAAATCAGGAAATATGTGCACAGAAATTATACGGATTCGGAGGAAGTAGTTGACGAATTACGAGATGTTTATGTATAATGTTTGTGTACATATTTTTTTGAAACAATTGGTATTATAGTTAGATACCAATGGAGGTAAAAATGAAGTTAAAAATCTTTCAAAAAGGGTTTAATTACTCTCAGGATGGTCAGGGAAACCGTTTGATTTTCCATCTGCAAGGTTGCAACATGAAGTGTCCTTGGTGTTCGAATCCAGAAGGTATGCCGCTAGATGGAGCCATTATGGTAGACAAGGATTGGCTGAAAGAAAGTTGTTGCCCAATCGGTGCAGTGAAAGACGGAGAACTAGACCGAACAGTATGCGCAAGTTGTGCAGACAGACCTTGTGCACAGAAGCGACGTCAAAAAGGAATCCGACTTTCCTACAAAGAAGTAGAAGTTGACGAGGTAGTAAAAGAGTGTATTGCTTCAAAGTCTATGTTCTTTGATGGTGGTGGGGTAACACTTACAGGCGGAGAGATCACGATGCAGTTTGAAGCTGTAAAAGAACTCCTTACAAAGCTTGGAGAAGCAGGAATTCATCGTGCCATCGAGACAAATGGAACACATCCGCGTGAAGAAGAATACATGCCGCTTGTAGAGCAGTGGATCATGGATGTGAAACATTATGACGATGAAAAACACAAGGAATGGCTTGGGGTATCAAACAAGAGAATCATCGAAAATCTCAAAAAGGTTTCGAGTCAACATCCAGATATGTTAGTGCGAGTGCCACTTATGCCAGGGTTCAACGATGGTGAAGAAGATGCAGAAGCATTTGCAAAGCTTTTCAAAGAGAATATGGATTGTGAAAAGGCAAAAGTAGAATTCCTTACATATCATGAGTTCGGCAAAGGCAAATACGAACAGTGTGGAATGGAATACAAGATGCCGCCAGGAAGAGTAAAACCTGGTACTGCTGCCCATTTTGAAAAGATTATGAGAGAAAACGGAATAAAATGTGTTAGAACATAAAAATAGGAGGATAAAAAAATGAAGATTCAACAAATTTATGATGCAAAAGAAATCACAGCATTAGCGAAAGATCGTTTCGTGGAAGAACGTGCCCTCAACCACTTAGAAGGCTGGTTCTTAGCAAAAGAAATCGGTATGGAATGCGACGAAACATTCAAAAACGAACCAGATTGTATTCGTATCGCAAAAACACAAGTAGAAGTAATGAAGAGAATCCCATTGACATTGGGAGATTACCATGTATTTGCAGGAACACAAGATGACGCATTTGCTCGTTCTTATGCTCTTATCAATCCTTCTTTTACAGTAAAAACATTTGAAGGCTACTGTGATCCAATCGCAGTATTCGGAGATATCGATCCAATCGGTGATATTACACAAGAACGTATCGATTATGTAAAAAATTACTATGGAGAAAATGATTTTGCAAAAGCATTAACAGCAGCATATGATCCAGCAGAACAATACACAAAAGAAGTTGTATTCTTCGTGGAACAAGTAACTGGTCACTTGATTCCTGACGTAAGACCATTCCTTGCAAAAGGTGCAGAAGGTATTCTTGCAGAACTTGCAGATGCAAAAGCAGCATGCACAGATGCTAAGAAGAAAACATACTACGAAGCAATGGAAATCTCTGTAGAAGCAATGCTCATCTTAGCAGGAAGATATGCAGCTATGGCAGAAGAAAAAGCAGCGGTTAGCGAAGGAAAAGCAAAAGAACGCTACACACTTATGGCTGAAACATTGAAGAAAGTGCCAGCAAAGGGAGCAGAAAACCTTTACGAAGCGATTCAAACATTTATCCTTGTATGGCAAACAATGTGCTTAGAACAAACTCCAAACCCATTTGCATTCTCAGTTGGTAACGCAGATAGAATCTTCGAACCATACCGTGCAATGGAAGATTTAGATCGTGATACAGCAGCATCTCTCCTCAAACATTTACTTGTATTCTACAATGTAGCAGACAGAAGCTGGGCTATTTCACAAAACTTGATCATCGGTGGTAGAGATGTTGAAGGTAACGACTTGACAAATCCAACATCATATGCGCTCTTAGATGCATACTACGACATGAACCTTCCACAACCTATCCTTTCTGTGAAGTTCCACAAGAACACACCAGATAAATTATACGAAGAATTAGGAAGATTCTTCTTCACACCAGGTGTATTAACACCATCATTATTCAACGATGATGCGTTGTTCAAAGTATTAAAAGATCACGGCGTTGAAGAAGCAGATTTACCAGACTACTCAGTTGCTGGATGTCAGGAACCACTTATCATGGGTAAAGATAATGGTAACACAACAAACAGCTGGTTAAGCTTGCCAAAAGTATTAGAACTTGTTCTTCAAGATGGTAAATCAGAAATTACAGGCGCACAAATCGGTAAGACACGTGCAGAATTAGGTTATGACAACAATCTTGATTTATTAAAGAACATCCGTGAAGTATACTACAAAGAACTTGATTTCTATGTAGACGAAATGGTAAAAGCAGCAAACGGTTGTTCAAAAGCTTTAAGCTTATACCAAGTTCCATTCTTATCAACAATGATGGGCGGTATTGAAACAGGCGTAGATGCAAGAAGTATCACAGAACAAGGTACAAAATACAATGGAAGCGGATGTCTTATCCACGGTACAAGCGTACTTGCAGATTCATTTGTTGCAATCGACACATTGTTAGAAGAACGTCCAGAAGATGTTGACAGATTATTGGAAGCACTTCGCACAAACTTTGAAAATGATGAAGAATTGCACCAATACTTATTAGAATGTGATAAATTTGGTAACAACATCGAAACAGTAGACAACGAAGCTGCTGAAGTTACAAGAAGAGTTGCAGAAATCGTTGCATCTAAGAAGAATTACCTTGGCAACCCATTCAGACCAGACTTCTCTTCACCATCTACACACTTAACATACGGTTACTGGATCGGTGCTACACCAGATGGAAGAAAAGCAAGAGAAATGATGAACTACGGTGTTGACCCACTTTACGGAGACGCTTCAGGCGGACTTGGTATGAGAATGCTCTCTAACAGAAAACTTCCATTTGAAACAATGGTTGGCGGTTACGCTTCTCACTTCGGTATCAACCCAGGATACTTCAAGGGTCAAACAATGGAAGAAAAGGGTCTTGAATTTAAGAATAAGATCTTCACACCGTTATTCTTCAACGAAGTAGATGAAAAAGAAGTTGCTCCATTCTACTTATATGTGAATGTAACAACACCAGAAATGCTTCGTAAAGTACTTGCTAATCCAAAGAAATATGCCCCAAGCGGTGTATATATTGTACGTATCCACGGAACATTCGTGAACTTCCTTGACCTTTCACCAGAAATTCAAGAAGATATCATCAAGCGTTTGGATCCAGATTCAACAGCTATGGAAGCATAAGGATGTGAACTGATTGGAAGAAACAAGTCTTTATTATGGCGTTAAGAAAAAAATCTGTAAGATGATTTTTGAAGATGTATATAGAGATGGCGACTATATTCCTCCGGAGCGTAAGCTTTCGGAGGAATTAGGCGTCAGCAGGGTGACTGTGCGAAAAGCGTTACAGTTACTGGAAAATGAGAAGATTATCGAGCGTATACAGGGGAGTGGGACAAGAGTTGCTCTTCGTTATGGTGCCAGAAATGGTGAGCTGGATATCATTACATTGGTGGCCCCGGCTCAAAATCGATTTTTCTCACAATTTATCGATGCTTTTCAAACCACAGCTGAAGCAGAAGATTGTCTGGTTCTTTACAAGCAGAAATCTCCAAAGATGTCTTTGGAAAAATGTTTGTATCAGATTTACGAAAAAGATCTTCGCAATGTTGTGCTTTGGCAGGAAGATATGGAAATCAGCGAAAGTGCGCTGAAAAAACTGCGTGGTCTCGGCATGAATATCGTATTGTTTGATACAAATGCCCACAACGAATATGCAGATGCTATTTGTTTGGACAATAAGGATGCCATTCTTCAACTTGTAAATCGCATGAAGGAAGAAGGGTATCAGAAATTTGGATATATTGGTTGGGAAAAGATGAACGTTAAGAGTATTCAGATGCGTGAAAAGACCTTCACAGAATCTGTGACAGACGGCAAAGTACAGCGTATTTCTTACGAGTACCACAATCGACTGGATGCTATGCCAAAGAATATGGTACGCTCTGTGTTAGAATCCTTAAAGGACTGCGATTGTGTTGTGTACGGAGTTGGAGATCTGGGTGTGTTTTTTGAACAGTATGCGAAAGAGTATGACTATATCCATAAGGCAGCGATGATTGATGAACTTCCGGGTGCGGAAGTGTTAGATATTAAAACATTTGGACAGGATTTTGTAGGAATGTCTCAGAAGATATTCGATTGTCTGCGCAAGCAGAATCAACAGGAAAGTGCCTGGAAGGCACAGGTTTACAGAATCAAAGGAATGTTGTCAGAAGACAGGAGGAATGAAAATGCGTGCAATGGGAATTGATATCGGTACAACAACGATCAGTGTTATTGTAATCGATGCAGAAACAGGCGCCTCATTAGGAACTCGTACAATTGCCCATGAAGGGTTTATCGAGGGTCATATACCATCAGCCAGAGTGCAGGATCCAGAAAAACTTTGGAAATTCACTGAGGCTGCTGTTTGTGAACTGATGGAAGAATGCGGAAAAGTTGACAGCATTGGTCTTACAGGACAAATGCACGGTATGAT
>JAZQMU010000099.1:0-4878 GCA_045543595.1 Faecalimonas sp. | reverse complement strand
CTTGTCCGCGTTCAACGTTTTTCTTGACACGTTTTTTTGTCACTTTTTTTGTAACTTTTTTAGCCATTTAAACTAACCTACTTTCTTTCTTATTTAAATTTTTGTTATGCTGCTAAATTATTTTTTCTTGTTAGCAACTGTTCTCTTAGGACCTTTTCTTGTTCTAGCGTTTGTTTTTGTTTTTTGACCACGAACTGGAAGTCCTTTTCTATGACGGATACCTCTGTAGCATCCGATTTCTTGTAATCTCTTGATGTTTAAAGCGATTTCTCTACGGAGATCACCTTCTACTTGATAGTTTTCGTCGATAACAGCACTGATTGCTTTAACATCTTCGTCTGTTAAATCTCTACAACGAACATCTGGATTAACTCCAGCTTCTTTTAAGATATTTGTTGCACTTACTCTACCGATACCGTAGATATAAGTTAAACCGATTTCTACACGTTTGTCTCTTGGTAAATCTACACCTGAAATACGAGCCATGTGTTCATCCTCCATTTTCTTTTTTTTGTTATTATACTGTCTTTAATAGGGGTTCTGCTCTGCATCACCCAGGCGTGTTTGGTACACACACCCTTTCCGACCACCTAGTAATATAAGAAGTTACTCGGTAATGACCGGTCGGCATTAGAAGCAATATACGAGGTCGCTCACCGGCTAAAGGTGCTGCCTTGTATATCAAATGGTCGTTCACACACATCCTGGTGTGTCGACTATAAATTGCCTAATTCTTTTTTGCGCTTAACGTACAAAATCGACAACGATAATTATCCTTGTCTTTGTTTGTGTTTTGGATTTTCACAGATTACTCTGATGCTTCCTTTTCTTCTGATGATTTTGCACTTTTCGCAAATTGGTTTAACTGATGATCTAACTTTCATGTTAAATCCTCCTTTCATCCATTGCTTGACTTTGTACCTCGCGACATTCTTTAGATGATTTCGTTTATTATTTGCCGCGGAAAACGAAATTTATCCATAAACGCGCTTATATAGTATAACATTGCCCTAAGGCAATGTCAACTAATATTTTCCTGTTTTTTTATTTATCTCTCCAAGTAATTCTTCCTTTTGAAAGATCGTATGGAGACATTTCAACTGTTACTTTATCACCTGGTAAAATCTTAATAAAGTTTGTACGTAATTTACCACTGATAACTGCTAAAATCTGATGACCATTTTCTAATTCTACTTTAAACATTGCGTTTGGTAATTTTTCCACTACCGTTCCTTCGAGTTCGATCATATCAGCTTTTGACATTTTTAATTCCTCCCTAATTCCTTATCAAATAACTTTAGTATACGTTTTACACCTACATCGTCGATTCCTGACATTTCATGCTTTTCAAAAATGACCTGTACATGTTTCTTTTTCTTTTTCTTTGGCTTATCCATTGTACGGATCTTGCCATCTACCAAATATACATATGTTTCATCTACTTTTAAAATGACATATACATGACCTTTGTCATGGCCTGCTTTCGACTTTGCAAGCATTCCAACTTCAAATCTATCCATACTCATAATGTATCCTCTATTTATTTGACAAGGTCAAAAGTACTGGTTCTCCATCTGTTATCAGAACTGTATTTTCATAATGTGCTGATAACGAACCATCTCTTGTTACTACTGTCCAATCATCATCGAGCCACTCAACTGCGTATGTTCCCATATTGATCATTGGCTCAATTGCAAGTGTCATACCTCTTCTGAGTTTTACACCCTTTCTTGGCATTTCATAATTTGGTATTTCTGGTGATTCATGTAAATGTGATCCAATTCCGTGACCACAAAGATCTCTCACCACACCATACCCATGTTTTTCAGCATATCTTCCGATTGCTCCAGAGATTTCATAAAGATAATTTCCTTCTTTTGCATATTTTAAACCTTCGAAGAAACTTTCTTCAGTTACTCTAATCAAATCTTTGACTTTTTGATCAACTTCGCCGATCGCGTAAGTTCTTGCTGCATCCGAATGGTATCCTTTATATATAACGCCAGCATCAAGACTTACCACATCTCCCTCTTTGATAATTCTCTTATCTGTTGGAATTCCGTGTACCACTTCGTCATTGATCGATACACAAACTGATGCTGGATATCCGTTATAATTAAGGAAAGAAGGTACGCAGCCATAGCTGCGTATCACTTCTTCGCCCAATCGGTCAATATCTTTCGTTGTCATTCCTGGACGTAACGCTTTTTCCATCTCTTTATGAACGATTTCAAGGATGCGTCCTGCTTCTTTCATAAATTCGATTTCTCTCGCCGATTTAATACTTATAGGCATAAGATTATTCTCCTAAAATGTTAACGATTGCTTGGAATACGTCGTTGATATCAACTGTTCCGTCAACTTCAACCATGATTTCTTTTCCTGTGTAGTAGTCGATCAATGGTTGTGTTTGTTCATGGTAAACATTAAGACGTTTTTGAACTGTTTCTGGCTTGTCATCTTCTCTTAAGATTAATTCGCCTTGACAGTTATCACATACACCTTCTACTTTTGTTGGTGCAAATTCTAAGTGATATGTAGCTCCGCAACCTACGCATGCTCTACGTCCGCCCATACGGTTTACAATGTTTTCATCTGGAACTTCTACGTTGATTGCATAGTCCATTTTTTGTCCTAAAGTACTTAACGCATTATCTAATGCCTCTGCTTGAGGAATTGTTCTTGGGAAACCGTCTAAAACATAACCATTTGCACAGTCATCTTGTTGTACACGGTCAACTACTAAATCAACAACTAACTCATCTGGAACTAAAAGACCTTGATCCATGTAAGTTTTAGCTTTCATACCAAGTTCAGTTCCGTTCTTAATGTTCGCTCTGAAAATATCGCCTGTTGAAATATGTGGAATAGCGTATTTTTCTGCGATTTTCTTTGCTTGAGTTCCTTTTCCTGCACCAGGTGCACCTAACATGATAATCTTCATATGCGTTTCCTCCTTGAAATTTAATGAATCTCTATATAGCACTTTAACTCGCCGAAATTTCTGCCTGTATAAGTCTGAAATTAGAGCGAGTTTAAGTTGCTGACATCTCTGTCTATTTATTATTTTCCACTATTTAAAAATCCTTTGTAATTACGTACAAGCATTTGCGATTCAATTTGTTTGATGATTTCTAATACAACACCTACAATGATGATGATCGATGTACCACCAAATGAAACCTGTGCTCCAAATACACCGTTAAAGATGAATGGGATAACTTGTACAAAAATAAGACCAACTGCACCAATAAAGATAATGTAGTTCAAGATTCTTGTTAAGTAGTCAACTGTTGGTTTGCCAGGACGGATACCTGGAACAAAACCACCGTTCTTCTTGAGGTTGTTAGCAATTTCCATTGGGTTAAATGTAATTGATGTATAGAAGTAAGCAAAGACGATTGTTAATACGATATAAAGCAATAAGCCCCATGTAGGAACAATATCCTTTGGATTACACCAATTGTTTGAATTTAAACCAGTTAAGATTTGTGCTCCAAATCCATCTCCATTTCCTTTTCCAAGGAATGATGCAACAATAATTGGTAATTGCATCAATGAAGAAGCGAAGATAACTGGAACAACACCTGCTGTGTTAACTCTCATTGGAATATGTGATGATTGTCCACCAACTGTTTTTCTTCCATGAATCTTTTGTGAATATTGAACTGCAATTTTTCTTTGTCCGTCTTGTAAAACGATAACAAATACAATTACAAAAAGTACAATTGCAAGAATGATAAGTCCTACTAATAACATTAATGCGATTGGTTTGCCTGCCATGAATTGTCTGTATAATGAAACAAAGTCACTTGGAATACGAGAAAGGATGTTGATCAATAAGATTACTGAAATACCATTTCCAATTCCTTTATCTGTGATCTTTTCACCAACCCACATAAGGAAAGCTGTACCAGCTGTTAATGTAAGAACTACGATTGCCGCGTTTACAAAGTTGTATTCAACTAATAAACCTCTCTTACCAAATCCGATTGCCATTGCTGACGCTTGGATTAAAGCAAGTGCAACTGTTACGTAACGTGTGATTGCATTGATTTTCTTTCTACCCTCTTCACCATCTTTATGCATTTCTTCCAATTTTGGAATCGCAATTGTAAGAAGTTGCATGATGATTGAAGATGTGATGTATGGACTAATGTTCAATGCAAAGATTGACATTGTCTCAAACGAACCGCCAGTGAAAGCGTTAAAGAAGTTGAACGCTTCACCAGTTTGGCTCGCAAAAAACGATTGAACATATTCAGGATTAACTCCTGGTGTTGGCAACTGTGATCCAAGTCTTATTACGATTAACATTAAAAACGTGAACCAGAGTTTCTTACGAATCTCTTCAATTTGTAATGCTTTTCGAATTGTCTTTAGCATTAGATCACCTCAGCTTTTCCACCATTTGCTTCAATCTTAGCCGCTGCACTTGCACTAAATGCATTAGCTTGTACTGTAAGTTTCTTTGTTAATTCACCGTTCCCAAGGATTTTTACGCCATCTCTTGGGTTTTTAACGATACCAGCTTCAACAAGAGTTTCAATTGATACTACTGTATCATTTTCAAATACTTCTAAAGCGCTTAAGTTAATAGCAACGATTTCTTTTGTATTTCTGTTAGTGAAACCTCTCTTTGGTATTCTTCTGTATAATGGCATTTGACCACCTTCGAAACCTGGTCTTGGAGCTCCTGAACGAGCTTTTTGACCTTTATGTCCCTTACCAGCTGTTTTACCATTTCCAGAACCGTGTCCACGGCCTCTTCTGAAATTATCACTGTGTTTTGAACCTTCTGCAGGTCTTAAGTTTGATAAGTTCATCGTGACACCTCCTATCCTAATATTAAGCTTCTTCTACTTTTACTAAATGTCT
>JAZQMU010000098.1:0-10227 GCA_045543595.1 Faecalimonas sp. | reverse complement strand
CAAAAACATTCCTAACTACTATAATTCAATGTATTTAGATAGTTATTCTCCAGATGAAATCATGTGCGCACTTCGTCAAAAGATGAAACACAAGATATTGGAACGCCAAAACGATCTTGAGACAAATCAAGATTTATTTGACTTTGTAACCATCAAAAGTGAGGTGAAACTCAAAAGATGAGTGAAAAGAAAAAAGACAGGAACAAAAAAAGAAAATCCAATCTAGAAAAAGAAATTTTCAGAATAATGAACAAAAGCCTCAAATCCGCAATGGACATGGCTCTGAATGATCTTCTTAAAGATTGGAAATAAACTGAACGGCAAGTAGATTTTAATAGTCTACTTGCCGTTTTCTTCGTTTTTATTCGTTATTCCCGTAAATCATTCCTAACGTTCACAGTCACAAAAATCGTCTCCTGAAATAAAAATTGCTCTTCGTGGGAGAAGTGCCCACACACAAACGCATGCTCCCTGTCTTGAATAAATTATCCCGAAACATAGGGGGTGTTCATGAAAAGGCGTATCTAATTTCCTATACAAAAAAGTTATGCTTTTACGCATTTTTCTGTCTTTTGGCACTCGTTATAAAGTGTTCACGAAAACAAATGTTTTATTGGACACCCTCCGCAGGATCTTCCACGTATTCCATAATGTCTGCGGGCTGACAATTCAATACCTCGCAAATTTTATCTAATGCTTCTACTGGCAAATGCTTTACTGATCCTGTACAAATTGCGGATATTGTTGGTGGTCTAATGCCTGTCCTCTCCGCAAGTTCTTTCTGTGTCATCTCACGTAAAGCAAGCATTACCTTTACTTTAAACTTAATCATAATGCTAACTCCTTTCCTCTTCTATTGGAGTCATTATATCACGTTTTTCGTAGTCATTCAATACGGAATACGGAAATTAATTTCGATATTCGTATAAATAATTACGATTATCGTATTGACAAATTACGAATTTCGTAGTACAATAAAGACAGATCAAAGAGGAACACTTAAAAGTTCCATCAAATAAAACCAAAAGGGAGATATGTATTATGACAAAGGCAGAACTTATTACAAAAATCGAGGCATTAAATGAATGGGAAGCACTCATGGAAGAAGCAAAGGCGGAGGCAGAAGCAATTAGAGATTCCATCAAAGCCGAAATGATGGAAAGAGAAACGGAAGAATTGATCGCAGGATCTTACATCATCAGATGGACTTCAGTTCTCTCCAATCGCTTTGATACTACTGGATTCAAAAAGATGTATGGAGATCTTTATAAGGCTTTTACAAAACAAAGCGCTAGTAGAAGATTTTCTATCTCTTGCTAAAACACAAAACTTTACGGGCTTCGCAAAAGCCCGTAAAGGCTCAGAAAGGAAACATTTATGATTTACGGATACGCGAGATGTAGTACAAATGAAAATAAGCAAGACATAAATAGACAAGTTCGTGAGCTCAAAAGCGCAGGTGCTGAAGAAATCTTTCTTGAATATGAACATGGAGACAGTAAAATAAAAAGCCAACAGAAAGAGATGTTTTCACGAGCAATGGTTGGAGATACGATTATCACATTGGAAGTTCCTAGACTTGCGCGAAGTACTCAACAATTATGTGAAATTATCGATGTAATTAGAGAAAAGAAATTGCGTTTGATCATTATTGGAAGTATTACATTAGATTGTAGAGATGGGCAGGCAGATCCAATGAGCGAAGCATTCCTACAAATGGCAGGAGTCTTCAGTCAATTAGAATTGGCTATGATAAGGTCAAGAGTGCGTTCTGGCATGGAAAATGCCAAAGCCAAAGGGAAAAGAATCGGGCGCCCGCAAGTATGTATTGATGATTTACCAAACAGTTTTCTTAAACATTATCATTCATACAAAACAGGAAAACTTAATCTTTCAGAATTGGCAAGAGTTTGTGATTTGAGTAGAACAACAGTTTATAAATATATCTCTCTTTTGGAAAAATGATGTAATTATAGGAGGCGGGAAATGGAAAAATTATATAAAATTATGGGAGATCTTTCAGAGATAGCATTTAATATGGAGAGTTTGTCTTGTATATTAAAATCTTTGGAAGAGCATTATCAATATAAACAAGAATACGAAATACAAAAAAATATTGTCGTTTTTAAAATCTTGATAGAGTCTATTTCAAAAACTTTAAGTGATAAAATTGATAAAATAGATCGATTTATTTTAGATAATTGAAATTAGAGAGCCGATACCCCTTATTGTCGAAATATCATATTTTAATTTTAAAAAAGCCGACTAAGAATCGGCTTTTTCTTAATTAAATTCATTTTATCCTTTAGTTATTATATTTGAATTACGCATTACACCGTAGGCCAAAACATAAAGACTTTGTAATTCTTCCACAGTCATAGTCTGGAGTTGCTCATTATACTCATCTGTTGCTGTAATTGCTGATGCTAAAGTCGCTCTTGCTGCGTTAGTGATATATGCTGTTCCACTTGGTACAGTTGAAGCATCATCTACTACTAAAGCACCTTCGCTAATTTGATAGTCAATGTTATTTCTAACAGCCTGTAAATTGTTGTTCAAGTCTTGAATATCAACCAAAAGTTCTTCTCGATTATCTGCCACTTCAAATTCGCTCAATTCTACTGTGATTGTTCCAATCTTCGTTTTTTCGTTTAATACAGGTAAGGTTCCGTAAGGAGTTACAGTAATGACTTCTTCTTTTGCTTCATTTCCAATTTCTGCCGACTCTAAATATACTTCTTTATTATTAAACTCAAGTCCTGCTGTTTTATAACCTTCTAATCCAGTATATTTGCTAACTGCTTTAATTGCTGTATTGGAATGATTTGTAACAGTAATTGTTCCTTCCCCTTCCCAATGTTCACCATATTCTTCCACATTTGAATATGTATGTGTTTCAGGATCCCATACAGGTTCATTTGCTTCATAGTAAGTAAAATCCATCGCAGACCATTCGATGTCTACTGTAAAAATTGTAGACGTTTTTGTTCCTGCCACAAAAGTTCCATATACGTCTTGAGATTGACTTCCTGCTTCTGTACTTGTCTCAGCAAAAACAGTTGTACTACAACCTATAACTAATGTTAAAGTTAATAAAATAGATAATATTTTTTTCATTTCTTCTCCCTTCTCTACATTCCAAAACTACTCCACAAGTATGCTTACAGGTATTTTAGTATTTACTGTAGCCTGTTCACCAGTTTCTGAATTGTAGTAAAAAATTTCATAATAACCATCATAACCGCCACTTGAGAGAATATTGACCACTTCTTCAAGTAATGGCAATTTTTTCAATTGATTTCCAGGTTCAATTATGCCAGATTGTACAATCACTTTCCCTTGGATTACAATTCGCAATAATATGCTATGATTTGACTTATATGGATTAGCAAAATAAAATTCCGCCACCTCTTTCTTTAAATCAATAAACACATCATTAGAAAAACTGAGACTTACCGCCCCTCCCCCTTCTTCACTTTCTAATTTGGTTCCATTATTATCAGGAAGTGGTTCTACATATTCCTCTTTTGAAGATGAGTCATAATCAGGAATTAATGGTTCGTCATCCTTTCTTATAATGCTACTTACTATAGCCACACCAATAGCAATTAACGAAATAAGTAAAAGTACAAGTACAATTCTTTTTTTTAAAATTACCTCCTTTATATCCATTACATAATTGCCTCCCACCAATTTGTTATTATTGTTTCTCTTAGATGTAATTATAAACCCGCACAATGACTTGTGTCAATCGCGTAACGCTAGTATGACAAGGTTTAATAGTGTTTACAATCACTATAAAATAGTAAAAAACGTGATTGGAGGGATATCTTTTGAAACAAGAATACAAAGAATTATATGAAAAATTTGGTTTAAATATTGTGTTCTACAGAAAAAAGAAAAAACTTACCCAACTCCAATTAGCAGAACTTGTAGATATAGACAGAAGCCACATAAGTGCGATTGAGTTAGGAAAAGTAGGCGTTTCTTTTGACGTAGTTTTTAAACTATGTGAGGTTTTAGAAATAACACCAAAAGAACTATTTGACTTTAGATAAAAAGAGCAGGAATAGAAAAACCTGCTCTTTTCTGTTATAATCAAGAAAACTAACATTAACGAAAGGTGTTTAAAATGAAAAAGAAAGCAAACGATGATTTTGTTTTTAAAGAAGAAGCAAGACACGGCAAACAAGTTAACCAAAAAATCAAACCATACATTGTGCTTCAGTATCTTATGAGAGAGACTGACGATGAGCATACTCTTTCAGCAATGGATATTTGTGCCTACTTACATGAATGTGGCATCAGTGCTGAACGCAGATCCATTTACAGAGATATTGAAGAAATCAACAAAGTTGCGTTAATGTTAGAAGAAAACTGCACGATCTTTGAGGCAGAGGAAATGCTTTTGGACGATGAAGATGACGAACTTAAACTTGTTGTTTATAACAAGACCAAAAAAGGATTTTATGTTCGTCAAAGACATTTCGATCTGAATGACATTCGTCTTTTGGCTGAGAGCATCTATTCTTCTAAGTTCTTAACAGAAGCACAGACCAAAAGGCTAGTTGATGTTGCCTGTGAATTTGTTAGTGAATATCAGGCAGACAAGATTAGACATAATGTTTTCTTAACAGACCGAGTGAAAACAAACAATAAAAGTGTTTTAAATAACATCTCAATTATCAATGAAGCGATGAGTAAAGAAATTGAGGGCGATCCGCACATTCCTGAAAAGATCAGTTTTAAATATTTGAAATATACTATTGATAATGTTGGTAATCAGGTTGAACGTAGACATGGCGCAAAGTATGTTGTCAGCCCTTATCAGTTACTCATAAACGATGGCAACTACTATCTTTTGGCTTTTGATGATTACGCACAGGACATTAGAACATACCGAGTTGATCGAATGAAAGGTGTTTCTTTTACAGGAGAACCAAGAGAAGGAAAAGAAGTATTTGATAAAATTGATCTTCACACTTACACACAAAGAGTTTTCTCGATGTTTGGAGGAGAACAAAAACGAGTGACACTCCGTTTTATCAATCCTCTCTTGGACACAGTCGTTGATCGTTTTGGGAAGACGGGTGTGATTTATAGAAAAGATGATGAAACACATTTTTGCGTGACAGCAAAAGTGGAAATTAGCGATCAGTTCTTCGGCTGGCTTTTGGGATTTGGCAAAAAAGTAAAGTTAACTGCGCCTGATGATGTGGTTAATCAGTTTAAAGCATATTTAGATAAAATTAGAGACTTGTATTAAATTTAAGGCAACAACCTATTCTTATAGATTGTTGCCTCTTTTTATTTTCTCCTTACAGTATGTTTTAGCCCTGATTTCTTTATCATCTTATCTAATGGGCTGAAATTATCAAATCCCTCTTTCAGATCTGCGCTGAACATATTCACATACACTCTTGTCATATCCAAACTTGAATGTCCTAACATTTTCTGTAATCTAAAAACATCTCCGTTATTTCTAATCCAGTATTTCGCAAAGGTATGTCTTAAAGCATGGATACTTGTTCTCTCTACTCCTCTTGACTGATTATATGTTCTTATAGAAAGTTTCATTGCGTTTTCCGTTAATTTTTCTCCTGCCACATTACAAAAAAGATAATCTGTCGGTTCCGCATCACTTCTAAATTCTCTAATAAAAGATTTTAGAACTGTTGCCAGTTCAGAACTCATAGGTATAATTTGAGCCTTCTTGTTCTTTGTCTGTTGTAAAACGATCTCTTTCTCTGAAATGTTGAGATCACACATTCTAACATTACATACAGTTCTTTCTCTGTTTCCTGTCGCAAGGATCCAGTTTATCATTGCCCAACATCTCCAAGAGCAAAAACTATCTCCTTCTGGCATTTCTAAAAGTTTTTTCAACTCTTCTTCTGTGTATGTCTCTTTTACTGACTCTTGTCCCTTAATCAGTTTTACTTCTATTTTTTCATCAATATAATGTTCCTGATGACACCAATTAAAAAAGGCTCGCAACTCTCTCAAATAGTGATTGATGGTTACTGGTTTCACACCAACCTCTTTCATTTCTGAAATAAATATAATGATATCTTCTTTGTTTATCTCATTCACTATTGGATCGTCTAGTTCTAAAACCTGTTTAAACCTTTTTAAACTTTCATTATAGTTTTCAATAGTTTTCTCTGATACGCCATAAGCAATTTTTTCCGTTCTAAAAAGTTCAAATACTTCTTCCATAGTAAAATCGGTATAACTTTTTCTTTTAATTCTCTTACTAACTCCCATAATCTTCTCCTTTTCTAAAGAAGATCTATTTACCTAATCAGGGTGTCCAAATCGAACACCTTGATTACTCTTTTTGATTCAAAGATATAAAAAGATGTTAGAAAGTTCTTTGAAACATGTAAAAACCTGTTTAAACCTTGTATTTACTATGTTTCTTACTTGTTCATAGCAACAAAAAAGACTACCCAAACTGGATAGTCTTCTTCTTATGCGCCTTCGGGGGCTCGAACCCCGGACACCCTGATTAAGAGTCAGGTGCTCTACCAACTGAGCTAAAGGCGCGCATTTCATAACGCAAGGTATATTATATATCTGCGTTTCAAAAAATGCAAGTGGTTTTTTAAATTTTTTTATACTTCCTTGTCCTCATAAAACTTTGAAAGTGAAAATCCTTTTCCGCGAACCTCTTTTGCTTCATTGATCACAATAAAAGCCTTTGGGTCAATATCCATTACAATATTGTTTAATTTCACGAGTTCGCGGTTGGAAATAACCGTCATAAGTGCTTTTGTGTTTTTATGAAGATACCCTGTTTCCACCACATAAAGAGTCGTTCCTCTATCAATCCTTGTCTGGATTGCCCGATTGATCTCTTCATAAAAGTCACTGACAATCTTCACTTCAACTTTACTCTTTCCGCTCACAAGCACCTTGTCCACGACCGTTGTGTAAATAAGAAGTAATAAGATACCATACAAAGTTCTCTCATTGTCACGGAAGATCATTTGTCCAAGTAGAATCACAAAATCAAATGCATATAGTCCAACAGATACTGGCAACCCTAACTTCTTATTACAAACAAGCGGTGGGATGTCCATACCACCAGTTGAAGCACCTGCATGTACAACAATGCCAATTCCCACACCAATCAAAAGGCCTGCACAGATTGTGGCAAGAAGCATATCATCTGTCAAAGTCTGTAACACCTCTATTTTTTGCATCGTTCCAAGCATGATCGGAAATGCAACTGTACTCACTAGTGTTGTGATTGCAAATGAAATACCAAGCACAAACCACGCCACTCCAAACATCAATATATTAAAGATCGCGGCAAACAATTCAATTGGAACATTCCAAAAATGATTTAAGATAAGTCCAATCCCCGTTGTCCCTCCTGTAATCAGGTCCAATGGTAAAATAAATGCCACCAATCCCAGACAATATATGGCATTTCCCAGAATGACCATCAAGAGTCTTCTTGGTTCCAATGCTTTTTTTAATTCTGAAATATACTTTTCTTTCATATTGTCACCTTTCTTCTACCGATTTACTACAATAAAGTGTATTAAAAAAGCAAGTCTGCCGACTTGCTTTATAAAACCATATTCTTTTTGAACTGTTTCTGCTGATTTAAAAACATCTCTTATTTCCTCGATAAATAGTATAGGTATAATCTATCATTTTTATCCCACTTTTTCAAGAACATTTTCTATCATTACAGTTTAGAATCTTATATAATTCCCTAAAAGACTTCCTACATTGCAACCAGATACGTCGATAACATTTGCACCGCATAAGATCACTCCTATATCCTTTTATATAAGATATGCCTGGCTGAAATTTTATTTTCTTGTAGCAATCAGTTTGTGGATCGGATTTCCCATGCTGGAGAATTTTTCTTCATATTCTGTCATGACATTACCTGCATTCATTTCTTCATTGTGATGAAGGTCAAATGTATGCGCTACCAGTTTCCAGCCAGCTTCCTCCACTTGTTCCAATGAAAACTCAAAAAGAGGTCGATTGTCTGTCTTAAACTCCACCACTCCATCTTGCACAAGAATCTTATCGTACTGTTCAAAAAATTGTGTAGATGTAAGTCTTCTTCTTGCATGTCTTGCCTTTGGCCATGGGTCGGAAAAATTCAGATAAATCTTTTTCACTTCGCCTAGTTCAAATACCTCTGCAATCTCCATCGCATTCATACAGATAAAACGAATATTTTTTAGCTCACAGAATTCCTCTGTGTCAAACTTTTCAAGAGCACGAAGTAATACTGCCGAGTATCTCTCAATTCCAATATAATTTACATCTGGATTCTGTTTTGCGAGGTTCAACAAAAACTGCCCCTTACCCATTCCGATCTCGATGTGGATTGGATTATCGTTTCCGAAAACTGTATTCCATTTCCCTTTTTGCTCTTTTTCATTTTTGATAGCAGTGTCGTGTGCTAAGATCACATCATCTGCTCCAGGTATATTTCTTAATCTCATAATCTTTCCTCATGTCACACGAAAGGAAGTCCCTATCGGAGACTTCCTTCCTTTTCATTATCTAAAATCTTCTTCTGATAAGATAATACGATTATTATCGTCTTTATTTTTACCAAAAACTTTTTTCATTAAATTCTTCACACTCACGCCGTTTGCATTTGCAATAGCATCATCGAGAACTTCTTTCACGTCAGCAACTGTAACCACTTTTTCTTCTCTTTGAAGCAAATCAATGCGGCTGTAAAGTGCTAAGATACCCATCTCATCAATCTTGTATCCATTTTCCTTCGCATATGTTTGTCCAAATGTAACAAGCTCATCATTGATAAACACAGGCAACTCAATCTGTGATGTGAACTTCTTCTTGAAGTTAGGATAAGCTGTCAAAACATCCATAAGCGGTTGTCTTTCATCTTCAAGTACAACTAATAATTCGCCTGTTTGACCTTCCATCGCTTCACACAGATCTTCAATTGCCTTGCGTCCTAATTTGGAAGCATTTTCTACGATCAAAGCTCCTTTGAAAAGTTTATTGACAATACTGCTAACATCTTTGCGATTCAAACTGTCAGCTGAAACAATAGCAACTTTTCCTTGTTTATGACCTCTTGCTTTTTGGATTGCTTTTACAACATCCACTGCAAGAACTGTCTTTCCTGAACCTTTTCTTCCGATTACAAGGATATTACCAATTCTTGATGTGCCGTATCTGTCCTTACAATTTTTATCGTTTTGAAGTACTTCAACAAGCTGTTCACTCATTCCATGTACAGGTACAAAGTATGAGAATAATCTCTTCTGTTCTTCTGTAAGTCCTGCTTTAATACCAATTGCACTTTGCGCTTCCAGATCGTATTTCCCTTTTACGATAAACCCTGTATCATATGTGCTGCCCTTTGCTTCTGCTAGTTTCACCTCTTGTACAGGTGTTGCTGCAACTGGCTTCACTTCTATTGGAACTGGTTCCACTTTTACTGCATTCTCAAGGGAACGTGCTGCAACTGCCATAGACTGTGTATCGCCCAGCTTGATGCCTTCTGATTCTCCAATTACACCAATCTCTTCGAGAGCTTCAGCCATTGCCTTTTCAAAACTTTCCTGATCGAGGAAATCTTCATCTTCCGGAACCTTAACTTCTGATTCTTGAATTTCTTCCATTTCCCGTGCGGATGGATTTTCAACTGATTCTGGTTCAGCAGCTGGTGTTAACTCAGCTGGTACTTTTTCCCGGATAATTTCCATCGCGGTCAATTGCTCTACTACTTTTTGTAAAAGTGGTTTGTTTTCTTCAGCGCCAAATGGAATCTCTTCTTCCTCTTCCTGTGGTTCTTCTTCCACTCTCGCTTTTTGCGCTTCAATATCTGCAGATTCTGCTTCTAACTCTTCCATCAACATGCGGATATCATCTGGGAGAATTGATTCAATCTTTTCTTCCACTTCTAATTCCTCCTGCTGTGCCACTTTTTCAGCTTCCACTTCTTCCAGTTTTTCCTGAATCATCTTTGCATTTTCTTTTTGCTGTTCTTGCCATTCCTGAATCATCTCTTCGATGCTTCCCAATGGTTTTGTGGCTTGAGTCAAGATGTCTTCTTCAACTACTGGTATTTC
The DNA here is from genome assembly GCA_045543595.1 of Faecalimonas sp. Taxonomy (GTDB): domain Bacteria; phylum Bacillota; class Clostridia; order Lachnospirales; family Lachnospiraceae; genus Faecalimonas. Next base: position 139 of record JAZQMU010000098.1, on the reverse strand, counting down.
TTCCACTGCCGGTGCTTCTTCAACCGCTGGAACTTCTTCCGCTACTGGTGCTTCTTCAACTGCTGGAACTTCTTCCACTACCGGTGCTTCTTCAACTACCGGTGCTTCTTCGGCTACAGGAGTTTCTTCAGCTACAGGT
>JAZQMU010000097.1:0-6343 GCA_045543595.1 Faecalimonas sp. | reverse complement strand
CTTTGATCTTATTGCAGAAGAAGCAGTAGATTTATTGGCTAAGAATATTGATAATAAAATGTATTTAGCCGAGTTTTCAGCAGAAAAAACACTAGAAGAAGTACTTGGAAATGTTACAACAATAAAAAGAACAAAGAAAAGAATACCTGTGAAAATTCGGTTTATGATTGCTGCTATAATCGTTTTGGTGATATCTTCAATCTCTTTTGCAGATGAGAATATGGGAGCCCAATTAATTACGGATGAAAACAGGATGCTGATTGGTGAAAGGGGTGGTGTGACAATAAAAATATTTGATTCATTATATGATTTGTTAAGAGAGGTAGAACTTTCATTTACATCAGCAGAAGAAATTGTTAAAAGAAGTAGTGTGATAAAAGACATTGATAAAGAAGCTTTTATTCCTGTCACTGTGAAAGAGTTCGAAGCTACTTTGAGTGGTGAAGCATATATTACGCCAGAAATCATTTCATCAAATGGGGATATGATTGTTTTTACTAAAACAAATAAAAATGGTTGGTTTTTAGAAAAAGGAAACAAACTAATTTTTGATGTAGAATTATATTCAACAGGAAAAAAACAGGCAATAAGCTATCAGACCATCATTGATGGAGTTTTAAAAGGACCAGCCACCACAATAATTGGTGATAGGCAAGTGATAGAGATTACAGCTGATAAAGAAGGATATTATTACATGGCTTTGCTCAATGTGAATAGTACGTATTTGTCATTAATGCGAGGAGAAATAAGAGTGGTCAAATAATGACCACTCTTATTTAATGTGTCCGTTATTACATAGGAGATTGATTTGTGTTAATTAAATTAAAAAACAGAGCTCTCATTTTTGATGAAGTTTGAAACATACACTCAGGATGCCATTGTACTCCGATAACGAAAGGGTGCGATGGCATTTCTATTGCTTCGATAATTTGGTCTTTGCTCTGCCCAGATATTATTAGGTTATGCCCAAGCGTAGCGATTGCTTGATGATGAAAACTGTTGACGTATGTACTGGCGCCAAGGATTTTGTAAAGATTAGATTTTGGGTTGAAGGTGACTTTATGGCTGAAATCTGTTCTATTATTACTGGTCTGCATATGATTTATCGCATTTTTGATCGAAGCTAAATCTTGAATCAAAGAACCACCGCAGGCTACGTTCAAAACTTGCATTCCTCTGCAAATTGCAAGAACGGGTTTCCTAGTCTTTAGAATGCTTTTCATCATTTTAATTTGGAATAAATCAAAGGCAAGGTCAGTTTCACTAAGGCCAAAGGTTGGTTCTTGGTTGAAGAGAAGTGGCGTAATATCTCCGCCGCCGCAAAAGAGAAATCCATCACAGAGAGAAAGATATTCTTTGTGGATTACCTTTGTCATGGGTATTATGATAGAAAGCCCTCCAGCAAGTTCAATTGCTTGTATGTAATTATCTGTCACAAAGTGTCTATTTTCCTTTACACAACAGGTGAGAATTCCGATTTTGGGTCTCATAATGATTCCCTTTCTTTTAGAGATAGATTATAATAATAGTAATTATGCGAGGAGAGTGAATAATATGAATTTGATAGATATGCATTGTGATACATTAGGAAGACTTCAGTGGGAACCAGGTCGTGCTTTGCGTGAAAGTGACTTTTGCATCGATCTAGTGAAAATGAAAAAGGCAGACAGTCTTGCCCAGTTTTTTGCTTGTTTTATCAACGCAAAAAGATTTGAAGGTAATGCTTGGGAACAAGGTTTTGAAGCTGCGTTAAAGATGATAGAAGCAGGAAAGAAGGAATTCCAGAATAATGCGGATTTGATTACCCTGGCAACAAATTATGATGAGGTTATGGCAAATAAAGCTGCAGGAAAGATGTCAGCTATCTTAACCATGGAAGAAGGTGGAGTGATCAATGGAAAGATGGAGAACCTGGAAGAACTTTATCGACGAGGAGTTCGCCTCATTACATTGACATGGAATCATGAAAACTGCCTTGGGCTTCCAAACAGTGTGGATCCAGAACTTATGAAAAAAGGTCTGACATCATTTGGTATTGAAGTAGTGGAACGTATGAATGATCTCGGGATGATTATTGACGTGTCGCATTTATCAGACGGTGGATTTTGGGATGTATTAGAAAACAGTAAGAAACCATTTGTTGCATCCCATTCCAATGCAAGAGCACTTTGTGATCATAGAAGAAATTTGACTGATGAGATGATTCGAGCTATGGCAGAAAAAGGTGGAGTGGCAGGTGTGAACTTCTATCCAGTATTTGTGCATGAAAGTGGAAAAATTACAGCAGAGAATTTAGCAGATCATGTAGAGTACATGTACAAATTAGGTGGAGAGGACTTTGTTGCTATGGGAACAGATTTTGATGGATACGACGAAGGACAATCTACAATTACAAATATTGGTCAGATGGATGAAGTGTACGATGCGATCAAGAAAAGAGGATTTTCGGACAGACAGATGGATAAGTTCTGGAGTGGGAATGTTTTAAGAGTGATGCGAGAGTGCGTGTAGTGCTGGACATGAGGAAGAATATGTCCAAAGTTGAGGAATGCGTGGGCATAGAGCTACATAAAATGACCCATAATGTCCAAAAAATTTCCGGATTAGGCATCGGAAGAAGAAAAAAGCAAGTTGGTGCCTAGGGCCTATAAGGATTAGGCGGTGGAACAGAAGTAAAGCAAGTTAGTGCCTAAATCTTGCGTAAATTAGGCAAAAGAATGTCTCAAAACATCCAGATGCCTAACCACATAACATACGAGAGACAAACATAAAGTCCAAGGAACTCGGTTCCTTGGACTTTCGCTATCTTATTTATTCTTATTTGCTTCAACTTCTGCCATCTTAAGTGCTCTAACTTTCAATGGAAGACCAAATAATGTGATGAATCCATCAGCATCTTTGTGGTTGTATAACTCGCCAGTTGTGAAGCTTGCTAATTGTTCACTGTAGAGTGAGTATGGAGAATATGAACCAGCTTTGATGATGTTACCTTTGTAAAGTTTGAATTTCACTTCGCCAGTTACGTATTCTTGTGTTGATTTTACGAATGCTTTTACAGCGTCGCAGAGTGGTGTGAACCATTTGCCTTCGTAAACGATCTGAGCAAGCTTGTTACCCATATCTTTTTTTACTTCATATGTAGCGCGGTCCAATACGAGTTCTTCCAATTGTTTGTGAGCTTCCATAAGGATTGTTCCGCCTGGAGTTTCGTATACGCCACGTGATTTCATACCAACTACACGGTTTTCTACGATGTCGATGATACCGATACCATGTTTTCCACCGAGTTCGTTGAGTTTCATGATGATATCAGAAACTTTCATCTGTTCGCCATTAACACTTGTAGGGATACCTTTTTCAAATGTCATTGTTACGTATTCAGGTTCATCTGGAGCCTTTTCAGGTGAAACGCTGAGCATTAATAAATCATCGTAATTTGGTTCGATAGAAGGATCTTCTAATTCAAGACCTTCATGGCTGATGTGCCATAAGTTACGGTCGCGGCTGTAGCTGTGGCTTGCAACAAATGGTAAATGGATTCCGTGAGCTTCGCAGTATGCGATTTCATCTTCACGAGATTGCATTGTCCAAACGTCTGTCATTCTCCAAGGAGCGATGATCTTAAGGTCTGGAGCGAGAGCTTTGATACCAAGTTCGAAACGGATCTGGTCATTTCCTTTACCTGTTGCGCCGTGGCAGATAGCAGTAGCGCCTTCTTTTCTGGCAATCTCAACTAATTTCTTTGCGATACCTGGACGTGCCATTGATGTACCAAGTAAATATTTGTTTTCATAGATAGCACCAGCTTGTACACATGGAACGATGTACTCATCTGCAAATTCATCAATGATATCTTCGATGTATAATTTCTTTGCACCAGAAAGTTTTGCTCTTTCTTCTAGCCCGTCTAATTCATTTCCTTGTCCACAGTTAACGCAGCAGCAGATTACATCGTAATCAAAATTTTCTTGTAACCAAGGGATGATAGCTGTTGTATCAAGTCCACCTGAATATGCTAAAACCACTTTTTCCTTCATAATATATATCCTCCTAAAATGTAAGTTCGCTTATCAATATGCATACTATACTACTAAATATGCATAAATGCAAGTGAAAAATGAAAAAATATGCATAAATAATATTAATATAAAAATAATGTTGCAAAATATTCAAACGCGTCGTATAATTATGCACAAGTATTCCAAAGGAGTAACGGAAAGGGATTATCATATGATTAAAGTTGGAATTATCGGATCAACAGGTTATGCTGGCGGCGAACTGGTGCGTATTTTGATGAATCACAAAGAAGTGGAAATTAAATGGTACGGTTCACGCAGTTACATAGATAAAAAATATTACGAAGTATATCAGAATTTCTTCCAGATTGTGGATGACACATGTATGGATGATAATATGGAAGCATTGGCAGAACAGGTAGATGTGATCTTCACAGCTACACCACAAGGGTTCTGTGCTTCTATGATGAATGAAGAGATTCTTTCGAAAGTTAAAATTGTAGACTTAAGTGCAGACTTCCGAATCAAGGATGTGGCTACATACGAAGAATGGTATAAGATCGAGCATAAGAGTCCTCAATTTATAGAAGAAGCAGTTTACGGACTTTGTGAAGTAAATCGTGAAGACATTAAGAAGGCAAGATTGGTTGCCAATCCAGGATGTTACACAACATGTTCGATTTTGACAATTTATCCGCTTGCAAAAGAAGGGCTTATCGATATGAATTCGATCATCATTGATGCCAAGTCAGGAACTTCAGGTGCAGGTCGTGGTGCGAAGGTAGACAATTTATATTGTGAAGTAAATGAGAATATCAAAGCCTACGGGGTAGCAAATCACAGACACACACCAGAGATAGAAGAACAGCTTGGTTACGCATCTGGTGAAAAAGTGCTCTTAAACTTCACACCTCATTTGGTGCCAATGAACAGAGGAATCCTGGCGACAGCATACGCTACATTAAAACCAGGTGTGACAGATGAGATGGTAAGAGCAGCTTATGACAAATATTATAATGAAGAAAAATTCGTCCGCGTATTAGATAAAGATGTCTGCCCACAGACAAAATGGGTGGAAGGCAGCAACTACGTGGATGTAAATTATAAGATCGATAAAAGAACTGGCCGCATCATTATGATGGGCGCGATCGATAACCTTGTAAAAGGTGCAGCAGGTCAGGCAGTTCAGAACATGAATTTAATGTTCGGGCTGAAGGAAACAGAAGGACTGGAATTAGTGCCAATGTTTCCATAATAAAGGGGACGGGAGAAATATATGATACGAATTATGACGATGGACGATTACGATGCAGTCTACAAATTGTGGAAGAAAATCCACGGTTTCGGAATCCGAAGTATCGATGATTCCAGGGAAGGTATCGAACGTTTTATAAAGAGAAATCCAAACACCAGCATTGTTGCAGAAGTGGATGGAAAGATCGTTGGAAGTATTCTTTGCGGGCACGACGGAAGACGAGGATGTTTCTATCATGTTTGTGTAGATGAGAATTACAGACGACGAGGAATCGGAAAGACCATGGTAGTTCATGCGATGGAAGAATTAAAACGAGAACATATCAATAAAGTGTCCTTGATCGCATTTACAAAGAATGATGTGGGAAATGCATTTTGGAACCAGATTGGCTGGACAAAGAGACAGGACCTTAATTACTACGATTTCACATTGAATGAAGAAAATATTACAGCATTTAATCAATAGGAGGACTTTCATATGAAAAAGATTATGGGAGGCGTAACAGCAGCAAAAGGATTTGAAGCGGCAGGGATTGCGGCAGAGATTAAATATAAAGGAAGAACAGACATGGCTATCGTTTACAGCCAGACTCCATGTGTGGCAGCAGGTACATTTACAATCAATGTAGCAAAAGCTGCTCCAGTAAAATGGGATCAGGCACAAGTGAAAGAACAACCATTTGCACAGGCAGTGATCGTGAACTCGGGTATTGCAAATGCATGTACAGGTGCAGAAGGATTTGGTTACTGCAAAGATACAACAGACGCAGCGGCAGAAGCACTTGGTATTCCAGCAGAAAGTGTATTAGTTGCTTCAACAGGTGTGATTGGAAAGCAACTTCCAATGGACAGAATCAAAGCAGGCGTATTTAAACTTGCAGAAGCAAAATCAGATACGATCGAAGCAGGAACAGAAGCTGCAAAAGCAATCATGACAACAGACACATGTGAAAAACAGATTGCAGTAGAAATCGAAGTTGGCGGAAAAACTGTGACCATCGGCGGTATGGCAAAAGGTTCTGGTATGATCCATCCTAATATGTGCACAATGTTAAGTTTCATCACAACAGATG
>JAZQMU010000096.1:0-5553 GCA_045543595.1 Faecalimonas sp. | reverse complement strand
CCACTCCTGCAATCTGGAGCACTTTGTACTCCAAACGACTTATTCATATTATCGTATTTTTTTAATAAAGTCAAGATTTATTTTAATTTACTTCCAATTTCAAAGCAATCAAATGTCGCAAAGTAATCTGCTGGAGTCTCTGCTCTTCTGATCAACTTCGCACTTCCGTCTTCCTGAAGCAACACTTCTGCTGATTTCAGCTTACCGTTATAATTGTATCCCATTGCATATCCGTGAGCTCCTGTGTCATGAATCACGAGAACATCACCCATATCAATCTTTGGAAGCATACGGTCAATTGCGAATTTATCATTATTTTCGCAAAGAGAACCTGTCACATCATACATGTGGTCATGTGGCGCATCTTCCTTGCCCATTACTGTAATATGATGATATGCACCGTACATTGCAGGACGCATCAAGTTTACAGCACAAGCGTCACATCCAATGTATTCCTTGTGAATATGTTTTTCGTGAACTGCTGTTGTTACTAGACATCCAAATGGTCCCATCATGTAGCGGCCAAGTTCTGTGTAGATAGCAACGTCACCCATTCCTGCAGGAACAAGTACTTCTTCAAATGCCTTTCTTACACCTTCACCGATTACATAGATATCATTTGCCTCCTGGTCTGGACGGTATGGAATACCGATTCCACCTGAAAGGTTAATAAATTTAATATGTGCACCAGTTTCTTTTTGAAGTCTTACTGCAAGTTCAAAAAGAATCTTAGCGAGCATTGGGTAATATTCGTTTGTTACTGTATTACTTGCTAAGAATGAGTGGATACCAAACTCTTTTGCACCTTTTTCTTTTAAAATCTTAAAAGCTTCAAAAAGTTGTTCTTCTGTCATACCATATTTTGAATCACCAGGGTTGTCCATGATATCATTGCTGATCTTAAACACTCCTCCTGGATTGAAACGACAACTGATTGTTTCAGGAATATGACCGATTGTTTTTTCCAAGAAATCAATATGTGTAAAATCATCTAAATTGATGATAGCACCCAACTTATCTGCGTATACAAATTCCTCTGCTGGTGTTGCATTTGAGGAAAACATAATATCTTCTCCAACTGCACCTACTGCTTCTGAAAGCATCAACTCTGTATAAGATGAGCAATCACATCCACAACCATATTCTCGCAAAATGTTGATCAAAAATGGATTTGGTGTTGCCTTTACTGCAAAATATTCTTTAAATCCTTTGTTCCATGAAAATGCTTCTTTTAAAGCTTTTGCATTTTCACGAATACCTTTTTCATCATAAAGATGAAATGGTGTTGGATATACTTTAATGATCTCGTCTAACTGTTCTTTTGTAACGAGTGTTTTTTTCATGTTCACTCATCTCCTTCCGTAAACTATACTCAAGACTTTAACACGTTAACGTGAAATAATCAAGAAAAAAAGAGCAAATCTTGCGATTTGCTCCTTCGTTGTTGTTGTGTTGTGTGTCTGTATAATTGTAAACTACTTTAAATTATTTTCTTAATCCTAATCTTTCAATTAAAGAACGGTATCTTTCGATATCTGTTTTCTTTAAGTAAGCAAGTAAACCTCTTCTTTGACCTACCATTTTAAGAAGACCTCTTCTTGAGTGGTGATCCTTTGGATTAGCTTTAAAGTGTTCTGTTAATTCGTTGATTCTTGCTGTTAATACAGCGATTTGAACTTCTGGTGAACCTGTGTCGCCTTCTGTTCTAGCATATTCTGCCATAATTGCTTGTTTCTTTTCTTTTGCGATCATGCTATGACCCTCCTATTTCTCTAAAATTATAAACGCCTGGAATTAAGTAACGGTTGGAGTTTCCAATTACCGAACACCGGCTTATTCATACCTCAGATATATTATCATATACGGTACTAAATGTCAAAGTATTTTTTAATAAATTCTGTATTCGTATCCCAAAAGCTGATTTGCAAGTTCTATATTACCTTTTTTCAGTTCTTCTTTGATATACGAACTACTGATTTCTCTTCCCTGATAGCATTTTTTATCGAATACTTCCACTTCAAATCCCAATTTTTTGCCAAACTCCTGAAGCATATGATAGTCACCACGCTTGTTATGTCCAAAACGGAAGTCAGTTCCTACCACAACGTATTTCGCATGAAATCTTTTCACTATGATTTCTTCGATAAAGTCTTCAGCTTCCACAGAAGATATCTTTTCATCGAATGGACAGTCTACAAAATAATCAATGCGATCCCTCAAGAGATTCGCTTTTTCAGAATTGGTTAGAAGATGATCCGAAGTCTTATTCATTTTTTTAAGAAATGGTCTCATGTCAAATGCAAACACGATACCAACTACTCCATCTTCCTTCTGATGCTCTTCCACACGTGTGATCAAGAGATTATGCCCTTGATGTAATCCATCAAACTTACCAAATGTAATAGCTGATGGCGATGTGCAGTTGTAAGCCTCAATTCCTTTGATATATTCCATTAGTTATCCCTTTCGAAAAACATTTTTTCAATCTTGAACAAATATTTTTCTTTGTAAAATTTGTATATTGCAATAAATTGTCCCTTATTGTCGTACACACGGACAAGTTTCCCGTCGACAAGTTCGATTCTTCTGTCGAGATGCTTTGGAAAGAAGACATTTCCGTTATAGACGAGCGGCATATACTCTTCTTGTAAACTAACTGCCTCGTAAGATTCAAACATCTCATCAATCGGAACCAAGATTTCTTCCAATTTTCCATCTTCTTTCAAAGCACGAACTTCATCAAGTGTCAGACTGTCTTTTAGTTCAAATCTGCTTACTTTTGTACGGATCAACTCCTCCATACAAGCACCACATCCAAGTTTTTCACCGATATCATTACATAACGTTCTGATATAAGTTCCTTTTGAACAAGATACTTCCATACGGACTCTAGGAAGTGCAACCTCTTTTATCTGAATATCAAGGATCGTAACTGGACGCGCTTTACGTTCGATCACGATCCCTTCACGGGCTAATTCATAAAGTTTTTTCCCATTTACCTTGAGTGCTGAGTACATTGGTGGCACCTGCATGTAATCTCCAACAAAAGACATTACCACTTCTTTTACTGCTTCCTCTGTCAACTCATCAACACTACCTTCTGACAATACTTCACCTGAAATATCCTGTGTATCTGTTGTTTTTCCAAGAAGCATGACAGTTTCATAAGTTTTGTTTTTGTCTGTCAGCATATCACAGAGCTTTGTGGCCTTACCCAGACAAACCGGAAGAACACCCGTTGCATCAGGATCCAATGTTCCAGTATGTCCAATTTTTTTCTGACCTACGATTCCTCTGAGTTTTGCAACTACATCATGGGAAGTAAACCCTTTTTCTTTGTTAATATTAATAACTCCGTGTATCATACTATTTCCCTTTATAATTGTGCTTCGATTTCCTTTGTAAGTTTGTTCACAATATCACGCGGCATACCATTCATGGTAAGACCTGCTGCTTTCTTGTGTCCGCCGCCACCGAAAACCTGGGCAACTTTATTTACATCCACATCATTTGTAGCACGAAGACTTACTTTATATTTGACTTTTTCAAGCTCGTACATGAAAATCGCAACTTCCACACCTTTCGTGATACGAAGCTGACTCACGATTCCATCAAGATCTTTCTGAGTCACTTCGTAGTAATCCATTGTCTCTTTTGTCACCCAGGAAGCAATACATTTGCCATCCATAAGTAAAAGACTGTCAAGAATAGCACGTCCCAGAATCTGGTTCTGCGCATATGTCTTCTCATAGAATGTTTTGTCGATGATCTCATTTGGACAAATATCCTTTCTCATAAGATCAGCTGCCGCTTCCATTGTCTCAGGTGATGTGCAGGAATACTGGAACACACCTGTATCATGTACAATACCAAGGAATAAACATTCCGCAATTTCTTTTGTAATCTTATCTTTGTCAATCAAACGGTATATCAATTCCGAAGTTGAACTCGCTTCCGGAACAATATGGTTTTCCATTGCAAAAGAATTGTTGCTAACATGATGATCCACACATACTGTGTGATATGCATTTTCAAACAATGTATGTGAAAATCCTAAACGTGCTGCATCGCCGCAATCAAGAACAACAAAAAGGTCGTATACTTGTGGTTCTGCGATCTCATGCTTGATCACATCTGTATCTGCAAGCAGTTTTAGTCTTTCTGGAATCTCTTCCAGATATACATCCACTTTAATATTTGGAAATGCGTTTCTAACATAATGATAAAGTCCCATGCAGGAACCAACACAGTCGCCATCTGGACGGATATGTCCACCGATAGCAACTGTATTTGCTTTTGATAATGCATTATTCAGCATCTTCATCATCCTCTTTTTTCAAGTCTCTTGTCACATCGTCAATTTTCTTAGACATTGCAACACCATAAGCAATCGACTGATCCATAACAAACTTGATTTCTGGTGTGTTTCTTAAATTTAACTTTCTTGCCAATTCACGGCGGATGAAACCTTCTGCGCTTTGAAGACCTTTTACTGTATCTGCTTGCGCTTTTTCATCACCGAACACACTGATATATGCTTTACAAGTTTTTAAGTCTGGAGCAACTTCAACTGCTACAACAGAAGTCATAGGAGCAACTCGTGGGTCTTTAATGCCCCCTCGAATGATGTTGCTTAACTCTCTTTGAACTTCTCCATTTACTCTTGTATTTTTAATACTATTTTTTCTCAAAATAAATCTCCTTCTCTCGATTATCTTGGAATTTCTACCATCTTATAAGCTTCTACCTGGTCACCTTCTTTGTTATCGTTGTATCTTTCGAATACAAAACCACATTCGTAACCAGCTTTTACTTCCTTCACATCATCTTTAAAACGTTTTAATGATGCAAGGTTACCATCGAAGATTACGATACCGTCACGGATGATACGAGCTTGGCAACCACGTTCAAACATACCGTCTAATACGTATGAACCAGCAATTGTACCAACTCCTGAAGCACGGAATGTTTGACGTACTTCTGCGTGACCAAGTACTTTTTCTTCGAATACTGGATCTAACATACCCTTCATAGCTGCCTGGATATCTTCGATCGCATTGTAGATTACACGGTATAATCTTACGTCAACACCTTCACGTTCTGCTGTTTCTTTTGCTGTTGCATCAGGACGAACGTTGAAACCGATGATGATCGCATTTGATGTAGATGCAAGTGTAACGTCTGATTCGTTGATCGCACCAACACCACCGTGGATAACTTTAACTGCAACTTCTTCATTTGAAAGTTTTACTAAACTTTGTTTAACGGCTTCTACTGAACCTTGAACGTCAGCTTTAACGATAATACCAAGTTCTTTCACATTACCAGCTTGGATTTGGTTAAACAAATCATCAAGTGACATCTTAGATTTTGTATCATCAAGTAATTTCACTTTGTTTTGAGCGATAAATGTTTCAGCAAAGCTTCTTGCTTCTTTTTCATTTCCACATCCAACAAATACTTCACCGGCATTTGGAACATCGTTAAGACCAAGAATTTCTACTGGTGTAGATGGACCAGCTTCTTTTACACGTCTACCTTTATCATCGATCA
>JAZQMU010000095.1:0-12080 GCA_045543595.1 Faecalimonas sp. | reverse complement strand
CAAGGCGCTTACTGGAAGAAATACAGACCGCTGGGAGGAAGAACAGAGAAGAGGAATCACCATCGATCTCGGTTTCACATATTTTGATCTTAAAAATGGTGATCGTGTTGGAATCATTGATGTTCCAGGTCACGAACGCTTTATCAATAATATGGTAGCCGGTGTTGTAGGTATGGATCTTGTTATGCTCGTAATTGCAGCAGATGAAGGCATTATGCCGCAGACAAGAGAACATATGGATATTCTTGGACTTCTCGGTATTGAAAAAAGTATCATTGTATTAAATAAATGTGATCTGGTAGATGAGGATTGGCTGGAATTAGTCAAAGAAGAGATTCAGGAAGAACTGGAAGGCACTTTTTTGGAAAATGCGCCAATCGCAGAAATCTCGGCAGTTACGGGTCAGGGAATCCCCGAACTTGTAGAACTGATTGAAAAAATGACAGCAGATGAAGTGGTGGAAAAAGATATTAATACGATTCCTAGACTTCCAATTGACCGAGCTTTCAGTTTGTCTGGATTTGGTACGATCATTACAGGAACACTCCTTGCGGGAACAATTTCCAAAGAAGATAACCTGCAAATGTATCCGATGGGAAAAGAGTGTAAGATTCGAAGCATTCAGGTTCATGGACAGGACGTTGACAAATGCTATGCAGGGCAACGTGTTGCCATCAATATCTCCAATGTAAAGAAGAGTGAGATTGAACGTGGTTGCGTGCTTGCACCGCCAAACAACATGAAAAATACAGAACTTTTAGATGTAAGACTGAATGTTCTTCCGAATTCAAAGCGTGTGCTTACAAACCACAGCCGTCTGCATTTGTTCACTGGGACAAGTGAAATTCTGTGCAGAGCCGTTCTTCTTGACAAAGAAGAAATCGGACCAGGAGAAAGTGGTTTTGTGCAGCTTCGATTGGAGGAAGAAATCGCGCTTCGTCGTGGCGATAAATTTGTAGTGCGTTTTTATTCTCCTATGGAAACAATTGGTGGAGGAGTGGTTTTAGAGCCGAATCCAAAACGTAAACGTCGTTTCCAGGAAGATGTGATCGAAGAATTAAAGAGAAAAGAATCTGGTTCATCGGAAGATGTGATCGAGATGCATGTGAAGGCTCATGGGGAAACTATGGTAACTCTTACAGAACTCGCTAAACTCACTGCACTTTCTATGGAAGAAGTGGTGGAAGATGTGAAGTCATTGGAAGCACAGGGCATAGTAAAAGTATTCCGTATGAAAAAAGACACTTATGTATGGCACACGGTACATGAACAGCTTGTCAGACACGAATTAGTAAAGGTGCTTCATGCTTATCATGAAAAATATCCATACAGATATGGCATGAAAAAAGCGGAAGTACACATGACATATATGAAGAAAGTCAAATTGAATGTATTTGACATGTATATGGAAATGCTTGAAACAGAAAACGCAGTTCTCCGTTATCAGGAATTTTTGCAACTTCCAGAGTTTAACGTAGCAAAAGATGCAACTTATGAAAAAGTAAAGAAGACTGCAGAAAAAGCATTCCAGAAGGCACAGTTTGATTTTGTGCGTTTTTCTGAAATTCCGTTTGGAAATATTGAGACGACAGTGGTGGATGATATTGTTCTTCTTTTGATGGATGAAAAATTCATTGTTAAGATTGAGGAAAATATCTACACGCTCCAGACGATCATTGACCATGCAGAAGAAGTGATCCGTGCTCGTTTGAAAGAAAATCCACTGATCACTATTGCGGAAGTTCGCGATCTTCTTGGAACAAGCAGAAAGAGCGCAAAACCAATCCTTGAATACATGGACAGCATCAAAGTGACAAAGAAAAACGGAACAGAGAGTGAAAGGGTAGCGTTTATATGAATTTAAAACAATTGGAAGCTTTTGTGAAAATTGCAGATACTGGAAGTTTCTCAAAGGCTGCAAAAGATTTGTTTCTGACACAACCCACAATCAGTGCTCATATTACTTCTCTGGAAAAAGAGTTAAACAGCAGATTGTTTGTACGTAATACAAAAGAAGTGAGATTATCAGAAAGTGGAGAGACACTTTATTCTTACGCAAAACAAATGCTTGTATTGCAACGAAAAATAGAAGAAACTTTTGCAACAAAAGAAGAAAAAGAACAGCAGTGTATCACCATTGCAGCATCTACGATTCCGGCACAATATCTGTTGCCAAACATTTTGGTGGCATTTAATGAAAAATATCCAAATCAACAATTTAAGATTGTGGAAACAGATAGTGCGAAAGTGGTAGAACATGTATTGAATCACACTGCGGATGTTGGATTTACGGGGACAGCCTTGGATAAAAAATCATGCAAGCATATTCCGTTTTATCAGGATGAACTTGTTGTGATTGCACCGAATACGGAAAAATATCGTGAACTCCAGACGACAGAAAGACGTGCATCATGGATTGCGGAAGAACGTCTGATCATGCGTGAAGAAGGATCGGGTACTCGTAAAGAAGCAGAAAAACAATTGAAAAAAATAGGACTTAATGTGGCGAAACTGAATGTGATTTGCAGTATGGAAAATCCGGAGTCTATCAAAAAAGCTGTTGCCAGCGGTATGGGAGTTTCAATCATCTCAAAATTAGCAGCAGAAGATGATGTTCAGAAGGGGTTACTCATCACATTGCCAGTTGATGTAGAAGATGCAAAGCGTGATATCAACGTAGTGTATGATTTGAACCTTCAACCATCTAGAGTTACAGAACGTTTCATTAAGGTAGTGAAAGAATTACATAAACAACGTAGCTAATCTTTGGAGGCAGATATGATTTATATGGATAATGCGGCGACAACCATGAGAAAGCCGGATGAAGTCATTCAGGCTGTCATGAACGCCATGAATTCAATGGGGAATGCAGGAAGAGGTGCTCACGCAGCGTCTCTTAGCGCATCAAGAGTAATTTATAATGCGAGAGAAGCGCTTGCTCGTTTCTTTCACGCTGACAGTCCAAAGCAGATTGTGTTCACAAACAATTCAACGGAGAGTCTCAACATTGCAATAAAAGGTATCTTAGAACCGGGAGATCACGTTGTGACAACGATGTTGGAACACAATTCAGTGCTTCGTCCACTCTATGAGATGGAAGAAAAAGGAGTATCACTTACAATCATAAAGAGCGATACAACAGGAAGAATCTCTTATGAGGAACTGGAAGAGGCGGTTCAGAATAATACAAAAGCAATTATCTGTACAAATGGTTCTAACTTAACAGGGAACTATGTAGATGTAAAACGAGTAGGTGAGATTGCGAAGCGAAAAGGTGTGCTTTTTGTGGTGGATGCATCTCAGACAGCAGGAGTATATCCGATTAATGTGCAGGAAATGAATATTGATATTTTATGCTTCACTGGTCACAAGAGTCTTCTTGGACCACAAGGGACAGGTGGAATGTGCGTGCGAGAAGGACTGGAAGTACGCCCTCTAAAGAGCGGTGGAAGTGGAGTCCTTACTTATAGTAAGAAGCATCCAGCAGATATGCCAACAGCATTGGAAGCGGGAACTCTCAATGGTCATGGAATTGCCGGACTTGGCGCGGCGATTGAATATCTTGAAAAAGAAGGCATCGACAATATTCGACAAAAAGAATTGGGGCATATGTGGAAGTTCTATCATGGAGTGAAAGATATTCCTGGAATTAAGATTTACGGAGATTTTGAAACGGAACTCCGTTGTCCGATCGTAACATTGAATATAGGAGATTATGATTCTTCGGAAGTGAGCGATGAACTTTTGATGACATATGGTATCTCTACAAGACCAGGCGCACATTGTGCACCACTTATGCATGAAGCGCTAGGTACTGTGGATCAAGGTGCGGTACGTTTTAGTTTCTCACACTATAATACAGATGAAGAAATCGAGATTGCGATCAATGCAATCAAAGAATTGGCAGAGGAATAAATAGGAATGAGAAAGAAAGAATTAAAATTGATCATTACTTTCCATACGACGGCGGACGCTATGGCAATGGAAAAAGCGTGTAAGGATGCAGGAGCGCCAGGAAGATTGATTCCAGTACCTCGTTTAATCTCATCGGGATGTGGACTTTCGTGGTGTGCAGAACTTTCTGAGCGAGAACTCTTGCTGGAAGTGATGGCGAAGGTAGGATTAAAAGAAGAAGAATTACACGAATGTATGGTGTAAATAGAATAATAAAAAAAGCACTTCGGGCTAGAAGTGCTTTTTTTAAGCTCTTTTAGAGCTTAAAGGAAGACGAGGGGCTTTTCAGCCGCTCTTGGATGTCAAGGGTCATTTACGAAATATCATAAATGTAAGTCAAACACATTATATGATTATTGAAGGTTTTTGTCTAATTGATAATCATTTGCTCAATGATAGAAAATATCTATAAAATGCTATTCGTAAATCAGTTTGTCTAAATCCCAAATGAAATACTTTCCGTCTTGGTTAAATGCAGGACGGCATTCGTGATTTCGAATAGCTGTGCATAATTCTTCAACAGTGTGGATATCAGTTGGAAAGTAAGTTGCGTAGACGCCAACCTTTTCTGGGTAATGGCAATCACTTCCGCCAGTTACAGCCAAATCATATTTCTTTCCAAACTGCACTGCCTTCATTGTCGCATCCGGCAGAGTGCTTCCGTTTAAGATTTCAATTCCATCTAAACCTTCTAATATCCCAATATTTTCCTCCAGACCACGTCGGTTATGACGGAATGGGTGCGCGCTGATAGTCACGCCGCCTTGAGCATGCACCAAGTCGATAAACTCCTGAGCGCTTATTCGTTCGTCTGGGTAGTGGTCGATTCCAAAAGCAAGAATATCTCCTTGCAATGAATAAAATTCAATTCCTACAAAGACAGGAAAACCAGTTTTCTTACTCACTTCTGCTGCGTGTTCCCGAAGTCCCATGCTTTCATGGTCTGTGATACAGATTCCTTGAAGTCCACGCTGTTTTGCAATTTCTATGATTTCTTCCAACTCTAAATGACTATCCAAAGAAAAATTCTTTTCGTGTATATGAAGATCAATAAACATTATCGTACTCCTTAAAAAATTCTAATTCATTATCCCATTTTTAAGCGTGATTTGTCTAATAAGTAAAATCTATAGGTTGGTCTAATGATAGATTATATCGATTGGACTTGGAACGCGGTCGAACGTAAAATGATGATTAGGGAAATGATGGAGGAAGATATTATGTACCAAGTAGGAATAGACATTGGGTCTAGTGCGGCAAAAGTTGCAGTGGTCAAAGATGGTCGGGTGATCAAAACGATGTTGCGAGACACTGGATTTAGTAGTCGAAAGACAGCGGAAGAAATTTATCAGGCTTTGGAAGCTGAGGGAATCAATAAGGAAAATGCAAGATATGTGGCTACTGGTTATGGACGTATTTCTGTTCCTTATGCGGATGATGTAGTGACGGAGATTACCTGTCACGGAAAGGGAGCACATTTTCTTTTTGGAGAAGACGGTACGGTAATTGATATTGGAGGTCAGGATACAAAAGGAATTTCTCTTAAGAATGGAAGAGTCATGAAATTTATCATGAACGATAAGTGTTCTGCAGGCACAGGTAAATTTTTGGAAATCATGACAAATCGTCTTGGACTTACACAGGATGAACTGTCAGAGTTGGCACGACTTGGAAATCCGATTGAGATCAGTTCTATGTGTACAGTTTTTGCCGAATCAGAAGTGATTAGCCTGATTGGAAAAGGAACTCCACGTGAAGATATAGCTTTCGGCGTGGTGGAATCTGTGGTGAAAAAAGTGGTGCAGCTTGTGGCACAGGTAAAAGCAGATAAGTATTATTTGACCGGTGGTCTTTGTGATGATCCTTATGTCATCGAACGATTGTCAAAGGCATTGGATGCACCAGTAAAAAGCGATCCGTTAGCGAGATATGCAGGTGCGATCGGAGCGGCGATTTTAGCGTAAAAGAAAGGAAAACGAAAGATGGAAAAACAAGTATACGAATTACCTTCAACATTTGATGAATTTATTGATGCGAGAAAAGCAGGATTCATGAAAGTAAAAGAATATAAAGAAAATGGTGGGAATTTTGCAGGTTGTCTTTGCTCATATACACCAAATGAATTGTTGGATGCAGCTGGTGTTGCATCAGTAGGTCTCTGTGGAACAAGCAATGAAACAGTGCCAGATGCAGAAGTGGATCTTCCAAAAAACTTATGTCCACTTATTAAAAGTACATATGGCTTTGCGAAAAGTCAAAAATGTCCATACACATATTTCGCTGATCTCATTGTAGGTGAAACTACTTGCGATGGTAAGAAAAAAATGTATGAACTTTTGTCTGAGTACAAAGATGTGCATGTATTACACCTTCCACAAAGTCAAGAACGTCCATATGCAAAAGACATTTGGAAAGAAGAACTTGTAATCTTGAAAGAAAAATTGGAAGAAAAATTTGGTGTGGAAATAACAGATGAAAAATTACGTGAAGCTGCAATCAAAAGAAATCGTTTAAATAAAGCATTTCTTGAAATGTATGAATTACAGACAAATGTTCCACCAGCAATGAAAGGTGTTGAAATGATGATCGCCCTCCAACAAGGAACATTTACATTTAACCTTGATGATCAAATCACAGCAGTAGAAAATAAAGTCGCAAAAGCAAAAGAAGCATATGCAGCAGGGGAAAGACCAGTTTCTGAAAAAGCGAAACGTATTCTTATTACAGGATGTCCAACAGGTGGCGTAATCCAAAAAGTTGGTGCCGTAATTGAAAATAACGGTGGTGTTATCGTTTGTCTCGATGACTGTGGTGGTGAAAGAACAAGAAAAATGATGGTTGATACAGAGGCCGAAGATATCATGAAAGCAATCGGAGATCGCTATCTTGAAATTCACTGTTCAGTTATGACAAGAAATGACGGAAGATTAGAAAATACAAAAGCAATGATTGAAAAGTATAAAGTTGATGGTGTGGTAGAAGTGGTTCTTCAGGCGTGCCATACATTCAATGTGGAAGCAACACCAATGGGACGTATGGTAGAAGATATGGGAATTCCATATCTCAAGATGGAAACAGATTACTCAACAACAGACAGCGGACAAATTGAAACACGTATTGCAGCGTTTATAGAAATGTTATAGAAATAATCTATAAGTGAGTTAATATAAATCAATTTGTTTTATACAAAGTATTGTGCTAACTTATTTATAGCAATATTACATTGTTTTCGGCTATTTTTTAAAAGTTTTAGGAGGAATAAAATATGTCAATTACTGTTGAAACAGCAAAAGAACATGCTAATGACCCTGCAGTATTATGTTGTAGAGCAGAAGCAGGTATCGTAATCGGACCAGAAAACTTAGAAGATCCAGCTATTTTTGATGAATTAGTTGATTCAGGTCTTTTGAACTTAGATGGTTGCTTGACAATCAAAGAAATTCTTGGAGCAAAACTTACAAAGACATGTGATTCACTTACTCCAATCACAAAAGATGTAATCGATGCAGTAGTTTCAGGTGAAGCAGAAGCACCTGCAGCTGAACCAGTAGCAGAAGAAGCACCTGCAGCACCAGCAGTTGCCGGCACAGTATCTGGCGTAGGCGCAGTGGTAAAACACGGAAAATTAGTTCTTTCTATTAAAGAAGGAAAAGATATCTACATTGAATTACCTATCTAGTTTTTAAGAACGGTTAAAAGGACGTCGCGGGGGACGTCCTTTTTTATTGCGAAATACATAATTTTTTTATATATAATGAGACTATGAAAATTAGTTAAAAGGAGGGGAAATAGTATGTTGAGATATGAAATCGAAGGCGGAAATTTACCAGTAGTTATTTGTTACCCAGAACCAGGACAGACACTTTGTACAGAAAGCGGTGCCATGAGCTGGATGAGCCCTAACATGAAGATGGACACCAACTCGGGTGGAGGATTCAAAAAAGCATTTGGAAGACTTTTTGCAGGTGAATCTATATTTTTAAACGAATATACACCGATGGGCGGTACTGGAATGATTGCATTTGCATCTAGTTTCCCTGGATCTATCATTCCTTATGAAGTGACACCGGGTAATGGTATCGTTGTTCAAAAAAGAGGTTTTCTTGCAATGGAAAAAGGACTTGATATTTCGATTTTCTTCCAACAGAATCTTGGACGAGGCTTCTTCGGAGGTGAAGGCTTTATTATGCAAAGAATTTCTGGAAATGGTTTGGTATTCCTTGAAATAGATGGACATTGTAAGAAATATGAACTTGGCGTAGGGGAAACCATTATTGTGGACACGGGTTATCTGGCTGCCATGAGTGATACATGTACCATGGATATCCAGCAAATCCAGGGGGCAAAGAATATTTTCCTTGGCGGGGAAGGTTTATTTAACACAAGAATCACGGGACCAGGTACAGTGTATATTCAATCGATGCCAATAGTTCAAGTTGCAAATAGACTGCAAAGATATCTGCCAAGCGGATCAGATAATGACGGCGGCGGTGGAATCAAGATTAATCTAGGGTCATAGATTTGAGTTTAGAAACAGATGTGGTATTCGACTTGAAGGTTGGACGTAAAGACGCAAAGAATATTGATGGATACCTAAAAAGTTTTAAGGTTAGGCATCGCGCAAGTATGCAGAGAATTCTGTGCCTATGTAGGTTGCGTGTTGGGCAACCGATAGGGTGGAAAACGAGTTCTTGCCTAAAGTCCATGACAGTTTAGGTAAATGCAGGGATAAAAGACGTACCACAACCTAAAGGAAACTACAAAAAAGAGCTTCGCAAACGCGAAGCTCTTTTAAATACTCTGTAAAGATTAGCCAACGATGAATCCGTATTTTAATGGGTCATCTTGATCGATTAAGTATGTGCCGAAACCTGTTAAGTAACAAGATCCTGTGATCATTGGGATTACAGCATCGTAGTCAGCAACTTTAGTTGTTTCTTTGATTACACCTTTGAAGATAGATCCGATGAATGATTCGTATCTGAATTCTTCACCTACGCCGATTTCTCCCCATTTGTATAATGTAGCTAATTTAGCAGATGTACCTGTTCCACATGGAGAACGGTCAGCTTGTCCTTCGCCAAATACTACAACGTTTCTTAATGTAGCTTTGTCAGGATTTGGAGTTGGTCCGTAGAATTCTACGAGGTCAACTGATGTGATGTCGAGTTCTGGATGTTGGATTTCAATTTCTTTATTGATAACTTCCATCATCTTCATACCTAAGTCGATGTATGTTGGAACTGTTTCAGCGTTGATTTCGCCAATGCTTAATTGTGTTGTGTCAACTAATGCGAAGAATGATCCACCAAATGAGATAGTGAATTTAATTTCTTGTCCATCAACTGTAACAACTTGGTTTTCTTTGTAAACAAATGCTGGAACGTTTGTTAATGTTACGCTTTCAACTTTGTTATCTTTAACGATAGCTGTTGTACGGATGATTCCTGCTGGAGCTTCAAGTACTACTTCGTTAACGCCTTCGTGCATTTCTTTAAGACCTGCTTCGAGAATTACAGTTACAGCACCGATTGTACAGTGTCCACACATGTTAAGGTATCCGCCTGTATCCATGAACATTACACCGAAGTCAGCTTCTTTATTTACAGGTTCGCAAATAAATGCACCGAACATATCGTGATGTCCACGTGGTTCGAACATTACAGCTGTACGAACGTGATCGTAATTATTTTCCATCCAGTGTTTCTTTTCGATCATTGTGTTTCCTTCTGGTTCAGGGAAACCGCCGATTACCATTCTACAAAATTCCCCACTTGTGTGAGCGTCTACAACTTGAAGTGCAGATTCGTAAAGATTAACATTAACTTTAGCTTCTAATTTCATAGTTATGACCTTCCTTCTTTATAATATGTAGCTTGTCTGAACAAAACGCTAGCATGAATAACTTCGCAATCAAAAAAACACGTAACTTATAGAAAAAATCAATAGATATAACCCCGCAAAAATGATTTTTTCGACTTGAAATAGTGAAATTTTTTGCACGTTTGATAAAAAACTAACGAATTTTCATGCTTCAAAAATAATGTTCAGTTGATACTTATATTATCTCTTAAAGGTGTTGAAAAGTCAATGAAAATTTGGTAAAATAAAAATGGTCGAAACTGCAAAAAACACTTGATTTACTTGGTGTGGTGTGTTATCTTAGGGAATGGCGAGAGCCTATATGGGGGTAGTTAGGTGACTGGTGTGCCTCCTAGTCTTCAAAACTAGTGTAGGGCGTTAGGAGCGTCCTGGGTGGGTTCGATTCCCACATGCCCTCGCCAAAAAAGTGTTAATTTATAGACAATATCTATAATTGAAAAATACAGGGGTTTCTATACAAGATGTGAGACCAGATAATTTTAGAATAAGTGAGCCTGTGTGAAACGGCTTTTACTTATAAATACAAAGAGAGTTTAAAACAAAAAGGAGAGGATTGTCATGGGAAATATTCAAATTTTACTTAGACAACATGTTGGTGCACCTTGCGCTCCAATCGTTAAAGCAGGCGATGAAGTTAAAAAAGGTACACTCATTGCAACACCAACAGGACTCGGCGCAAACATTTTCTCTAGTGTTTACGGTGTGGTTGAAGAAGTTAAAGAAGACCGTATCGTGATCAAACCAGACGCAGAACAAAAAGACGAATTCGTACCTATCGAAGAAGGCAGCAAATTAGATATGGTTAAAGCTGCTGGTGTAGTTGGTATGGGTGGTGCTGGTTTCCCAACAGGCGTTAAGTTAGGAACAGACCTTGATGGTGGATATATCTTAATCAACGCTGCAGAATGTGAACCAGGTCTTAAACACAACGTTATGCAGATTGAAAATGAATGCGATAAAGTTATTCGCGGTGTGAAATACTGTATGGAAATTTCAAATGCTGCAAAAGCTATTTTCGCAATCAAAAAGAAAAACGAAAAAGCATGTCAAACATTAAAAGAAGCTTTAAAAGATGAACCAGCTATCAGCATTCATCTTCTTCCAGATATCTACCCAATGGGCGAAGAAAGAGCAGTTGTTAGAGAAACACTTGGTATCGAATTAGAACCAACACAACTTCCAGCAGCAGCAAAATCTATCGTTATCAACGTTGAAACTCTTGCAAGAGTAGCAGAAGCTATCGACGAAAGAAAACCTTCTTTCAGCAAGAACTTAACAGTAGTTGGTAAGATCAAAGGTGGAAACAAACCACACGTATTCATGGACGTTCCAGTAGGAACAAGCGTTGGCGATTTGATTGAAATGGCTGGTGGCCTTGACGGAGAACCAGGCGAAATCGTTATGGGTGGACCATTCACTGGTAAAGCTACAACATTAGATGCACCTATCACAAAAACAACAGGTGGTATCATTCCAACAATCGAATTCCCAGACTTACATGGAGCAACAATGGGTGTTCTTGTATGTGCTTGTGGTGGAGATGAAACACGTATGCGTGACATCGCTACAAAGATGAACTCAAAAGTAGTTTCTGTTGCAAGATGTAAACAAGCAGCTGAAATGAAGAGTGGTGCTTTGAAATGTGAAAGACCAGGTAACTGTCCAGGTCAAGTTAAGAACAGCATGCAATTCAAGAAAGATAAATGTGAATACATTATCATTGGTAACTGTTCTGACTGTTCAAACACAGTTATGGGATCAGCTCCTAAGATGGGCTTAAAAGTATTCCATCAAACAGACCATATCATGAGAACAATTGGTCATCCATTATACAGATACTTAAGAGTATCTAAGAAAGTAGATCAAGATCTCTAAGATTTGGATCGAATTACCTGACGGTATAACTGTCGCAGGACAGTTGTGAAGTCCCCCGATATTTCACAATTGAAGTGTGACTGAAGTATATACACCCCGCGGGAAACCGCTAAACAAACAAGGAGGTAGGAAAAAATATGTCAATTACAGCCGAAACATGTAAAGAACATGCAAAAGACCCTGCAGTATTATGTTGTAGAGCAGAAGCAGGCATTACAATCGGACCAGAAAACTTAGAAGATCCAGCAATCTTCGATGATCTTGTAGATTCAGGATTATTAAAGTTAGATGGTTGCTTAACTATTGAAGAAGTATTAGGTGCAAAACTTCTTAAAACATGCGATTCTCTTTCACCACTTACAGCTGAT
>JAZQMU010000094.1:0-8294 GCA_045543595.1 Faecalimonas sp. | reverse complement strand
ATAAGATGGATGTAACATGTATTATTCTCCTTTCAAACCTTCACTTAATTCATCTTTAATCTTTGTCATAAATTCGTGATTGCGTGATGTTCTGAAATGCTCGCTTTGGATAATGTTGTGCATCTGCTCCACACATACTTGCAATTCGTCATTGATCAAAATGTAATCATATGCTGCAAGTCCTGCTGCTTCTTCCGCTGCACGGCGCATACGCATCTCTACAACATCCATTGTCTCTGTACCACGGCCAACAAGACGATTCTTCAAAATCTCTGCACTTGGAGGTGTTACAAATAATAACAATGTGTCTGGGAACTTTTCTTTCACCTTGAGTGCTCCCTGAATTTCAATTTCAAGGATCACATCTTTGCCGGAAGCCAATTGTTCTTCCACGTATGTTCTAGGTGTTCCATAATAATTTCCCACGTAGTTAGCATACTCTATTAACTCTTCTTGTGCAATCATTTTTTCAAATTCTTCCACAGTTTTGAAGAAATATTCCTTGCCATCCACTTCTTGTCCACGAGGCTTTCTTGTTGTTGCTGAGATAGAAAGCGCATAATTATCATATTGGTTCAAGAGTTCTTTCATGAGTGTTCCTTTTCCAGAACCAGCAAAACCTGAAACTACAATGAGTATACCTCTTCTATTCATATTCCTTCTCCTTTGTTATTCGATATTTTGAATCTGTTCACGAACCTTTTCGATACCTGTCTTTAAATCAATTGCATGATTCGATGTTTCAAGGTCGTTTGCTTTTGAAAGAATCGTGTTTGCTTCACGGTTCATTTCCTGAGCGATAAAGTCTAACTTACGTCCAATTCCTTCTGCTGCTTCCAATGTCTTTTTCATCTGTTCGATGTGACTGCGAAGACGAACTGTCTCTTCATCTGTACAGATCTTGTCTGCAAAGATAACAACTTCTGTTGCAATTCTTCCTTCGTCAAGCTGTGCATCTCCAAGTAATTCTTTTACTTTTGCTTCTAATTTAGCTCGGTATTCTGAAACGATCTCTGGAGATCTTGTTTCAACATAACCTACAAGTTCAAGCATTTCGTCCAATTTTTCTACGATATCTTTCTTGAGTGCTTCGCCTTCTGCGATTCTTGTGTCGCGAAATTGTGCAAATGCAGCTTTTAATGCTTTTTCAAGGCCATTCCACAATTCTTCTTCATCAAGTACTTGTTCTTCCATTGTAAGAACTTCTGGACAACGTGATAATGTAGAAACACGGATATCATAGTCTAACTCAAAGTCATCCTGCATCTTCTTAAAATATGTTAAGTACTCTTGTGCAAGAGTTGGATTATATTTGAGTGAAACTTGCGATTCTGACAAATCTTCGTATGTAATGAAAATATCAACTTTTCCTCTCTGCGCGTATTGTTTTAATAAGTTACGGATTGAACTTTCGAAAAAATTGAGTTTCTTTGGCATACGGATGTTTACATCCAAATATCTGTGATTCACGCCTTTTAATTCTACGGTAAACTTGCGTTCACCTTCTGTGATTTCGCTTCTTCCGAAGCCTGTCATACTTTTAATCATATCTTTTAACCTCTTCATATCTCTAATGTCTTTGTTAAAACCACATAATATTATACACTATAAAACTGTACTTTTCAAGTAACTGCACTCGTGCTATACTGTTTCTACCGGTTAAGAAAGGAAAAATGATTATGGCATTTGACGGAATTACGATTGCAAATATCGTGCACGAATTACGTGAACACTTGCTTGACGGACGTATCAATAAGATAGCTCAACCTGAAGCAGACGAACTTCTCCTGACAATCAAGGCAAAAACTGGGCAAAAACGTCTCTACATCTCAGCAAGTGCATCACTTCCACTTATATATATGACAGAACAGAACAAACAAAGTCCTATGAACGCGCCAAACTTCTGTATGCTTCTCAGAAAGCATATCAACAACGGACGTATCACAGACATCTCGCAGCCAAAGTTAGAGCGTATCATCCGTTTTGAGATTGAACATTTGGATGAATTAGGTGACCTCTGCAAGAAATACTTAGTCGTTGAGATCATGGGCAAACATAGTAATATCATTTTCTGCAATGAAGATGACCGTATCATCGACAGTATCAAGCATGTATCTGCTCACATGAGCTCGGTCCGCGAAGTTCTTCCTGGAAGAGATTATTTTATTCCAGAGACGACAGAAAAACTGGACCCTCTTGTAGTAAACTATGAATCTTTTGTAAAAGTTGTTTCAGAAAAACCAACAGGACTTGCAAAGGCAATTTATACAAGTTTCACTGGCATCAGTCCGATCGTTGCGGAAGAAATCTGCTATATTGCCGATATTGATTCCAGCGTAAGTGCCAAGGAATTGTCTGAAACACATTTCCTTCACCTTTACAAACAATTCAATCTGTTTATGGACGATGTGATTTGCGGAAACTTTGCTCCTCAAATCTATTACAAAGGGTCTGAGCCGAAGGAATTTGCAGCGGTTCCGCTCTCTCACTTTGCTCAATATGAAGGTAGAAATTTCACTTCCATGTCAGAACTTTTGGAAACTTACTATGCTTCTAAAAATACGATCACTCGTATACGCCAGAAATCTGTAGATCTTCGAAAGATTGTACAGACTGCGTTGGAACGTAATCGTAAGAAGTATGATCTTCAGACCAAACAATTGCAGGATACAGAAGGCCGTGACAAATATCGTATGTACGGAGAACTGATCAACGTATATGGCTATGGGCTTGAACCAGATGCCAAAGAATTAGAATGTCTTAACTATTACACGAACGAGGACGTAAAGATTCCACTTGATCCAACAAAGACTCCTCAGGAAAATGCGCAAAAATATTTCGACAAATACAACAAGCAAAAGCGTACTTACGAAGCCCTCGTATCTTTGATCGAGGAAACACATGCAGAAATTCAATATCTGGATTCCGTATCCAACGCTCTTGATATTGCACTCAGCGAAGATGACCTTTCACAAATCAAGGAAGAACTTACCGAGGCAGGTTATGTAAAGCGCAAGTTTACAAAGAAAAAAATCAAGATCAACAGCAAGCCGTTCCACTACATTTCCAGTGATGGATATCATATGTATGTAGGAAAGAATAACATCCAGAACGAAGAACTCACTTTCAACTTCGCTGTTGGAAATGACTGGTGGTTTCACGCAAAGGGTTGTCCGGGTTCTCACGTTATCGTAAAGACAAATGGAGATGAACTTCCAGACAGAACCTTTGAAGAAGCTGGAAAGCTTGCAGCCTACTATTCGAAAAATCGTGGAGCCGAAAAAGTTGAGATCGATTATATCGAGAAAAAGCATGTAAAGAAGCCAAAGGGTGGCAAACCAGGCTTCGTCGTATATTACACCAACTATTCTCTTATGATCGATTCGGATATTTCAAACTTGACATTAGTAGAATAAAAAGGAGGAATGCTTTTTTGCATTCCTCTTTCTTAGTTTAATCGAACATCCAAATAATTTCTTCCAGATAGTGTTCTGTTAAAAACGATAGAACATACAATAACAATTGTCCCTACAACAAATCCCCAAAGATTAAAGATCGATGTAAGGATCAACAATAATAATCTCATAAATTTCAAGGCGTATCCTAGTTCAAAGTTTGGTTGTGTATAGTTCGACACAGCAACGAAACTCATATAAAGCATCACTTCACTGTTAAACCACCCTGATGAAACAGCAAATTCACCTAGTACAATACCTGCAATTACACTGAGCGGCGTACTCAACATACTCGGCGTGTTCATAGCGGCAAGCCGCATTCCATCAATGGCAAGTTCTAAGATCAACAGTTGCCAAATCAACGGAATATTCACAATGTCCCGGATTGCAATAAAGGAAAATGCCTGCGGAAGCCATTCCAAATTTTGCATAAAAAGCAGGAATAATGGTGTCAAAAATACTGTAGCCACAGTGATCAGCGCTCTTGTTACTTTCAGATATACATTGGTTACCGTTGGAAAATAATAATCATTTGCCTCCTCGATGATATCAAAGATTGACGTAGGTAAGATCATTGCTGAAGGTGAATTATCCACCAGTAATACAATCTTTCCTTCTAAGAGACACACTGATGCTGTGTCTGGCCTTTCTGTGAATTTAAACTTTGGAAATGGGTTGAACCATTTTCTTGTAAACAATGCATCTGCAAGACTTTGCTGATTCATACGCAGAGCATCCACTTCCAATGATTCAATCCGTTCTGTCAGGTTTTTGAGCAGATCATGATTCACACGATCTGACATATAACAGAGCGTAACATCTGTCCTAGAACTTTTTCCCACATCAAGCATTTTCATTACTAAATGAGGATCACGTATTCTACGTCTGATAAGTGCAGTGTTAAACACAATTGTTTCTACAAATCCGTCTCTGGAACCTCGCAGTGACTTATCCTTGCTTGGCTCATCCACACTTCTTGCAGGATAGGTGCGACAGTCTATTGCAATACACGCTTCGTAACCATCCACAAAAAGACAGGTCACTCCGGACAACACGCTTCGGATGATGGAATCATAATCTCCAAGTACATCCACTTCCACATATGGCAAAACTAATTTCGAAAAACCTGTGGCGGTACTTGGCATATCTTCTTTTTTCACTGCAAAAAATGCTGCCATAATCTTGACCATTGCCTCATCTTTTGTCATCCCATCAATAAAGTAAAATGTACTCTTCTTCTCTCCTATAATAATGTCTCTTTGGAGAAGATCAAAACTATCTTTGACAGGGAGTATTTTATTCATATAATCTACGTTTTCTTGTAGAGTTGGAAAAACGGCAGTCATAATAACCTCCAATACTTTTTTCATAAGTATTTGCCATTTTTCCATAAAAAATACAGCTCTGCATATGCTGCAAAGCTGTATCTGATCATTTATTTTCCTGTAGAACCAAAGCCGCCAGCGCCACGAACTGTATCGTTCAACTCATCAACTTCTTCAAATTCTACTGTGAGGAATGGCACGATCACCATCTGTGCTACTTTTTGTCCAACCGTAATCTTGCGTGCTGCTGGACTGTCATTATGTAATGCTACTTTAATCTCACCACGATAGTCAGCGTCGATCACACCCACACAGTTTGCTGGACGGAGACCTTCTTTCGCAGCAAGTCCACTTCTTGCAAAAATTCCTCCCCAGTATCCTTCTGGAATCTCCATTGCAATTCCTGTTGGAACTAAGAATGTTTTATGAGGTTCAATCACAACATCTTCCTTGATATCTGCAAAAAGATCATAGCCTGCTGCATAGGCACTTCCTCTTTCTGGCGTAGTTGCTGTTTCTGTCAATTTCTTAATATTAATCTTCATGGAATACAATTCTACCTTTCTCTAATGTTTCAGGAACGTTGATCACTCGTTGGTTTGAACTTCCTACCCAATGAAGATTCACATCCTTCTTCGCAACAATAAACTCACCATCTACAAGTACGTCAAGATAAGGAATCACTCTTTCCTTTCTTGCTTCTTCCCATGTTGCGCCTGTATAAAGCCAAATAGTTTTATTTGGAAACTTCTCACGGATCTCTTTCGCAAGTTCTGCCACATCATATGCATTATTGATATGAAGTGGATCACCGCCGCTAAATGTGATTCCGTGAATGTAATCTTTTTCTAATTCTGCAAAAATCTCCTGCTTTGCAGCTTCGTCAAATTCAAGTCCGCCATTTGGATCCCATGTGATAGGATTATGGCATTCTTTACAACAATGAGAACATCCTGCTACCCAAAGAACTACTCGAAGTCCATCACCATTTAGCATGTCGTCTTTTGTAATATTGTGATATCTCATTACATACTCTTCCTTTCTGCAATTTCAGCCATCTTGGCATCATTGAGACGTGTATCACCTTTCACTCTTGAGTATGATAAATATCCATTCATACGGTCAATCTTTGTAAGATTCTTGCTGCCACATACCGGACAAACATCCATAGATAATTCTTCATGCCCGCAATCATCACAGTATGCTAATGATAAGTTAACACCTTCATAGAATCCAAGATCCATTGCTCTACGAACCAGCGCTTTGATTGCCTCTTTATTATAGTTGATTGGATATTTTACATATTGTATCTTACCACCGTTACACAATTCCCAGAAACGGCCTTCCAAGTCTTGTTTTTGAATTGGCGTAATGTCTTCTGAAACGTGACAGTGGAAGCTGTTACTTACATATTCTCTGTCAGATACATTTTCAATGATTCCATATTTCTTACGGAATTGTTTTACTTGTACACCACACAAGTTTTCTGCAGGTGTTCCGTAAATCGCATATAAGTGTCCATCTTCTTCTTTGAATTGGTTTACTTTCTTGTTGATGTATTCTAATACTTCAAGCGCAAACTGACCATCTTCCACAAGCGATTTCTTGTTGTGAAGCTGTTGTAATTCATTGAATGCTGTAATACCGAAGGACGCTGTTGCTGCTTTTAATAATGGCTTAATCTTATCGTATAAGCCCAAGTGCCCACCATAGAAACCACCTTCACAGTAAGCTAATGGATTTGTTGAAGCCTTAAGCTCACCGAGATAATCGTATGTTCTGATATGGAGTTGACGAATCAACTCTAAATAATAGTCAAGAACATCATAGAAGTTCTTGCTTTCTTGTTTTGCTTTTGCGTAGATCATTGGGAGATGAAGACTCACTGCACCAATGTTAAATCTACCCACAAAGATAGGTGTATCATTTTCGTCGGCTGGATACATGCCGCCTCTCTCGTACCATGGAGACAAAAATGCACGACATCCCATCGGACTAATTATCTTGCCGTATTTCTTGTACATACTTGCCACATAACCCTTACCAGTCAAGCTCAACCAGTCAGGATACATCGTCTTTCTTGAACACTCAATTCCGGCTTCAAACACATCTTCCAGTTCTTTTCCAGGTCCATGTAAGTTCTCATCATATAAGAATACAATTTTCGGGAATAACACCGGTTTCTTATGTCCTTCTTTTCCTTGTCCTTTCTGGCGAACTTCCAACATCTTGATCGTAGCAAGTTTACCGTACTTAGAAGTGTTGGTTCCTGCAGTCACAGTGATGAATGGATAATCACCACGGCTCGATGAAACTGAATTGAACTTGTATTCCCAGCCTTGGAAACCTTGTTCCATCTCTTTCTCAAGATCTGCCCACGCAACTTTTTCTGCAAGTTCATCATCGAGGCCTAATTCTTTATACTTATTCAGCAACTTTACATGTGATTTTTCGGCAAATGGTTCCAGGATATCATCCACACTTGGCACTGTAAATCCGCCGTATTGTTGACTCGCAGCACTGAGCACAATATCACCGATTACGTCAAAGGCCGTATCTAATGTCTTCGGTTCGTTATACCAAAGGTTGCCCATCTCAAATCCACCAGTCAATACAGACTTAACATCGAACAAGCAGCAGTTCATAGTGTCTCTTCTTGCTGACATATCATGGATGTAAATATATCCATCTCGAATTGCCTGAATCTCTTCCACTGTAAGGAAGAACTTCTTATATAATTCCTTGTTCAGCTCATTAAAAATGAGACTTCTCTTTGTGGAAACAAGGGCGCTATCCGTATTACTGTTTTCCTTGTCTCCAATGTACATGATTGACTGGCTCTTCTTATAAACCTCATCTAACATCTGTACAAAATCCTGTTTGTAATTACGGTAATCCTTATGACTCTTCGCAACTATTGGGTTTACTTTTTCAAGAGCACCTTCTACAACATTGTGCATCTGTGCAATCCGAATCTCAGTAATACCCATTTTCTTTACTTCTTCTTCTACAAATTTGCAGATGAAATCCAAGTCTTCCTGTGTAAACTTGATTAATGCACGGTATGCTGACTTATTGACCGCCACCACGACCTTTTGTACATTAAAATCTTCTTTTGTACCGTCTTTTTTGACAACTTTGATCACTTTTGTTTCTCTCCTTTCATTTTTTCTCTATATTTTGTGTTCCATTATCAGTTAAATCACTATATAATGTGTTTCTGTGCCTATTCATATTAACATTACCACATACTGTCGTCAACATAATTTTGCGAAAAAATTGCACAAAAAAAGACAGATAGTCCAAAATCGGACTATCTGCCTTTTTTTTGAAACCTAAATTACTTAATTTTGACACCTAATGCTTTTAGAGTTAAAATAAAACAGAAAAATTGCAAAAGACAAAACCCTTGAAAGTGCCTATTATAAGGGGTTTTTCAAGGGTTTAGTTTGTGGAGCTACCCAAACGATAAATGATGAATGCTTTAGATAGCTTTTATTTCTTTTTATTGATT
>JAZQMU010000093.1:0-7107 GCA_045543595.1 Faecalimonas sp. | reverse complement strand
TAGTTCTTTTTTGCGTTATAGTCGCAATTTTCGCCCCATATTCCCCTCCTATACAACCAAAACGCCGTCTGCCAGGTTCAGCGACCCGGTAGACGGCGTTTTTTGCTTTATGATGCTGGGATACTCTTTTTGCTATCGTGGCATTTGTGGGTTATCGTGGCATTATTGCAGAACCCGAATGATGGTATTTCAAATCGGTATGATCATAGATCATTTTCAACGAGTGATGTATATAGAAGATTGATCGGCAGATCACTTCTGGCAGAAGATTTCAATAGCCGTCGCCATGAACAAAGCAGTACCCTGCCCATATCGGTCGATGTTCTGTGTGAAACGGTCATCGCCAATATACATCTCACCCAAGCAGGAGAGGATTGCCTTTGTGCAGTTATAGAAGTTGGCCGTGATGAATTCCTGCCACTTTTTTACCAAAGCCTGGGCTTCCTTGCTTGCAGGATCAAGGTGACGATTCTCGCCAAATTCACGAAGAATATAGGAACCTTCGCCGTTCAGCAGATTCCACTGGGGATCATCATATGCGCTTACTTTTTCCTCATATTCGATATAAGCATCAGATTCCCCCCAGCGCTGCTTTGCTTCAGCAGCATATTCCTTTCTGGCGTTTTTGATTTCGGTGGTATCAAACTGTTTGAAACTCATATCATTATCTCCTTTTAGTGTTTTATCTACAAGTGAAATTAAACCATCAATGTGTTTGCGCTTTTGTAAAAGCAGCTTTCTGTGGTTTTGTAAAGCGGTTTCCCTGCTATAAGTTGGCTTTAGCATGATTTCCCGAATATCACTCAGCGAAAAATCAAGCTCTCTGAAAAAAAGTATTTGCTGCAATATTTCTAAATCTGCATTGCTATAAAGACGATAGCCCGCCTCTGTAACCTTGCTTGGTTTTAACAACCCTATCTCATCATAGTAATGTAAGGTGCGAACTGTAACGCCTGTTAGCTTTGCTACTTCGCTAACTTTCAAAACCAAAAATCCTCCGTTTCACTTAGGATCTCTGCGGTAGGTGTAATCGTTGCCTCGTAAATTGTCTTTCCTGTTTTCTTCAGATAATGCTGAATCAGTGCATAACCACAGGCGTAACCGCCGCAGTAGGGCATTCCAATGGGCTTGGCACCACGCAGTACCATAATATCGTCTCCGTAGAGATAAGAAGAAAGCATTTGGAAGTCATTTGTCATCAAATTTTTGCGAATAAGAGGCTTAATCGTTGCATTCAGCAGTTCCTGCGTTGTCTCACTAACCCACTTACCAACCTTATCTTCGCCAAACATCTTTGCAGCAAAGTTTTCGGCAAGGCCTTCCGACACGATCATATCCGCAAGCGTGATACTGGGACTCCACTGGATAAACTGCCAGCGAACATTATGATTTGCCTCATGTGCCAAGGCGACAGGCAGCAGTTCAAGAGAATTATCATTCGGTACGATGGAGCCGATGATATATCCAGGAATACCACCATCACCGCAATAGTCGCCCGTCATAGCCGTCATTGGATTCTGAGGATCGCTCAGCAAAATTGTGCATACATAGTCCTGTTTAGGGAGAGTAATTCCATGTTGCTCAAAACCCTCAAGGGTATTGCGAATACTGGCTTCACAGATACTCCAAAACGCATCATCGCTGATTTTTTCGATGTCAGCACATCGCTCCTCCGTGATTTGCATTGGAGCATAATAGCCGCTCATACCAGCGAAGGACACAACATCAAATCCGCCCTCTGCTTCCGCTTTCAGCGGAATACCAACACACATCCATTTGAATTCAAAGGGTTTCATCAGCTCATTGCGATAGAGATTCTCCTTTTCAATTTGCGATGCATCGATCATTTTACGATAGATGGCATCGGATCTAATGGCCGTTACTTTCATATCTTTACCTCCAGTTACTTTAGTCGCATCAAGGCGTAAACATACTATACGTTATTACGCAACGTGAGAGTCAAGGGGGGTAAAATTTTATTTATAAAAAATGGAAAGATGGTTGCCAAAAGTGTAATTCTGCTATTACATAAGTAAAGACCAAAGATATGGTAGCAAGCACAGCAGGTGAGTACCCACTTGCGGATTTTTGCCGTTTCAGGTCCCTTGCCCGAAACAGAAAATTCGACTTTTTCTAAATTCGAGGATGGCAGTTTGCCCTGTAATATAAGCGCTTTGTAAGGTTTTCGCCATTTTGAAGCCAAAACAAGAATAACTTCAGTGTGTTTGACCTCTATTTTTCCTTTTGCCACGAAAAAAGCAGGGTCCGAACACCCTGCTTCAGTTAGACAAATTCCAATTGTAGAGTCGATTAAATATCAATAAAACTCCAAGTTGTTTGATAAGCTAGAACCAAATAAATTTGAAGTTTATGAACAAAATCACAAATTGCTAGATCTCTTCAGCAGTTCCTTTTCCATTGACAGTATCTATTATTGATGCTAAGATTTATTTATATTGATGTGAGAGGTGAAAAGATGCGAAGATAATTTACTTTTGATTACATGAAAACAGTAATAGAAGGGATGACAAGAAACGCTTGTCATTCGTTGTTTTTCGTGTTGCTAAAAGTGGATTATGTTCTCATAACCTCTCTTTTTGTGTGCAGAAATTAGTGCATTAAACGATGGTAATATCATCTGCATAGGCTGAGGTTATAGTATGTAATGGGACTGTTTGGTAACGAATAGTTCCTTTTTTATTGTATTTTATGAATCGTATGTGGAGGATTTAATATGTCGCAGATAAGTGTAAATAATCTTACGTTTTATTATGATGGAAGTTTTGATAATGTGTTTGAAAATGTGTCTTTTTCGATTGACACCAATTGGAAACTGGGATTCATTGGTCGAAATGGAAAAGGAAAAACCACCTTTTTGCATTTGTTAATGGGAAAATATTCTTTCAAAGGATCAATAGATACGACTACGGTATTTGATTATTTTCCATACCAGATTACCGAGGAACAGATGCAATTACCGGCGGCAGAATTTATGGAAGAACTGAAAGGTGGATGTGAGTCATGGCGTGTAATCCGTGAACTTGCCGGAATGGAAGAAAATGCAGAAATTCTTTACAGACCTTATGTGACTCTAAGCCCAGGAGAACGCACAAAAGTTTTGCTAGCAATTCTATTTTCGGGAGATAATGATTTTCTTTTGATTGATGAACCAACCAATCATTTGGATCGGGATGCCAGAGAAAGTGTCAAAGCGTATTTGGCATCGAAGAAAGGATTTATTCTGGTTTCTCATGACAGAGATTTATTGGATGCTTGTATTGATCATTGTCTGGTATTAAATAGGAAAAGCATTGAGGTGCAAAGTGGTAATTTTTCCAGTTGGTGGGAGAATAAGCAGCGGAAAGATCGGTTTGCAGTGGCAGAAAATGAAAAACATTTGAAGGAAATTCAAAAATTAAGGCAATCTTCAAGACGCGTTTCACAATGGGCAGAAAAGAGCGAGCATACAAAAATAGGGTTTGATCCAATTGCAGAACACGACAGAACGAACGGAACAAGAGCATATATTGGTGCCAAAACAAAAAAGATGCAGAGCAGAGTAAAACAAATGGAGAAACGTATCAATCGGGAGATTGAAGAAAAGGAAGGGCTTTTGCAGGATTTGGAATCACCCGTGGATTTAAAACTGGTACAGCTTACTCATCATAAGAATACTCTGGTTGATGTGAGAAAATATAGTGTGCAGTATGCAGATGCAGAGAACTCCGTTTTTAGTGATTTGACGTTTACAATCAACAGAGGCGAGCGGATTGCACTATCTGGTAAAAATGGCTGCGGCAAATCAACTCTGCTTAAGAGGATATTACAAAAGAATGGTTTTATCCAAGAGAGATTTTCTATTTCTGAGAAAGGATTGTGTGAGATTGCGTCGGGACTTGTGATTTCTTATGTCGGACAAGATGCTACTGGTCTAAAAGGCGATATTACAACTTTTTGCCGGGAGCATGACTTGGATTTGAGTCTGTTCTGCACGATTCTCAGACAACTGGATTCCGAAAGGGTGCAGTTTTCGAAGAATATGGAGGAATATTCAGAGGGCCAGAAAAAGAAAGTTCTTTTGGCGGCAAGTTTGCTGACACCGGCGCATCTTTATGTGTGGGATGAACCACTGAATTACATTGACGTTTTTTCTCAGATGCAGATTGAGAAATTGCTGTTAGAATACCAGCCTACGATGTTGTTTGTGGAACATGATGTAAGATTTCAGGAAAAGATAGCAACGAAAATTATTGAAATTGTAGCAGAAAGCTAAAGGGTAAGAAGTATATGTGTGGTGCAAGTGGTTAGGGGAGTTAAAAATTAAAAAAACTTCAATTGAACCAAATCGCTGCGCGATGGCCTGCCAAGGCTGTGGCGCAGTTTCTTTTTTTAAAAAAGCAGTGACAGGAATGTCCCAAGATAGTATTGTTTAAGTGCGACCAAAAACATACTTCAAAAACGGGCTTATCCCGACCACTGCCTATGAAAATAATACTATCTATCGGCTTGTTTTACAAGCAGTTTTATGATGCTAATGCACCTCCATGTAAGCAGTGATTTATTTTTTACTGACTTTACCAGGAGGATTTTTTATGTACGAAAAATATTTTGAACAATTGAAAGAAGAATGTCTGATCCGTAACCGTTCTTCCCGAACAGCAGAAACTTATATATCAAATATCACTTCATTTATGAAATGGACCGGAAATAAACCTATGGAAGAACTTTCTTTGCAGGATGCCAGGGAGTTTATCCTTTTCAAAAGAAAGTGCGGAGTATCTGCATCCACATGTAACTTTTATAATTCTTCCATTGCTTTTTTGTATAAGCATGTGCTTCATATACCCTGGGACCAGGATGTGGTTCCAAGAATGCGGATTGATGCAAGACTTCCGGAAGTTCTTTCGCTTGAAGAAGTAGAAACTCTGATCGAAACTGCTTCACACATTCGTAACAAAGCGATTATAGCATTGCTTTATTCATCAGGTCTTAGAGTTGGTGAACTGGTAAATCTGAGGGCGGAAGATATCTATATGAGCAGGATGCAGGTCTATGTTCCGCAAAGTAAAAATCACCGTGACCGCTTCACCATACTTTCTAACCGGGCATTGGAATTCTTAAAGGAGTATTGGAGAAGCTATCCTGTAAAAAGAGACTGTTTTTTTGTTTCTTTGGATGAACCCCATAGGCCATTAAATGTCAGTGGTGTTGAGATAATGCTTCGGCGTGTCGGAAAAGAGGCCGGGATACAGGTACATCCCCATACTCTCCGCCATTCCTTTGCCAGTCATATGATTGAGCAGGGGGTTCCTATTAACTACGTTCAATCCATGCTTGGACATCGCTGCCTGGAATCAACGCAGGTATATATTCATATTTCCAATAAAACAATCATGGGAATCAAAAGCCCGTTAGATCATCCGCAAAAGAAAAAAAGCGGCCGTAACCCTGAGAAGAAGGGTGGTGATTCTAATGAGTAATAAAATCACCATTCAGGATGTTTTTCATAAGTTTCTTCCGGAATACAGTGAGACCCATCTTTTTTCTGAGGAACAGCATATGGCAGCACTATGTATCTCTAAATGCAGAACTGCCGAAATGGGAGCAAATATCAGTGAATGTGAGTCTTGCCACAAGCGCTACATTCATTACAATTCCTGCAGGAACAGAAACTGTCCCATGTGTCAGGGCATGGAGGTGGATGAATGGATTGACAAACAGCAGGAAAACGTACTTGATGTTCCATATTTCCATACAGTATTTACAATCCCGGAAGAACTTTATCCTTTAGCATATACAAATCAGAAGCTTTTATATGATGCACTGTATCATGCAGCCCATCAGACTATGGCAGAATTATCTTCTGATCCCAAACATCTTGGTGCAAAAATCGGATATATCTGTGTGCTTCACACCTGGGGTTCAAGAATGAATTACCATCCCCATCTTCATGCCATAGTTTTAGGCGGTGGGCTGGATGCATCCAATCATTGGAAAGATAAAGGGAAAAAATTTTTCTTTCCGGTAAAAGTGATGTCATCTGTATTTAAGAAACATTACCTGGAGGAACTTAAACTTTTCCGCGAGTCAGGAAAGCTGCAATACGCAGGGACATCACAAGAACTTCAAAATCATTATACATTTAAGGAATTGTTAGGTAAGCTTTATACCAAGGAATGGATTGTATATACCAAAGAGGCTTTTAACGGTGCAAGCTCAGTCATTAAATATCTTGGCAGATACACACACCGGATTGCCATCAGTAACCGTCGGATTATGGGAATGACATCTCAAGCCGTCACTTATCTTGCCAAAGACTACAAAAATGGCGGTAAGATGATTCCTTACACGGTGAAAGGTACAGAGTTTCTGCGTATGTTTCTTATGCATGTGCTGCCAAAAGGATTTGTACGGATCCGGCACTACGGAATTCTTTCCTGCCGCAGCAAAAAAGAAAAAATGGATTTATGCAGAAAGCTTTTAAACTGTACCAAATATTTCTCACAGTTGAGAAATAAAACAGTAGCAGAAAAACTTTTGATTCTGTACCGAAAAGATATCTGCAAATGCGAAGCATGTGGTGGTAAGATATCGTTTTACAGACTTCGAGGCTCCTATTCGCTTACAGGATAGACACTGTAATTAAATATGTGCTGATAAATCCTTCTGAACAGGAAGGTTTATTTGTTGTACCCTAAAACAGGAAAAGTACTCACATCGAAATTATAGATTTGCAAAACCGGGTATTTTTGATAAAATTGCAGGAAAAGAAACGGATTGAAATTCCATAGTGGAATGGCTAAAGCTGACACGATTTGGTTCAATTGGTGAAAATCGGTGTGCAGCCCAGAGGAATGGGCAGATGCAGTAAAAATGTAATCTGCTTTTTCCTCTGTCCTGACACCGATTGTTCACGAAATAATTTTTAGAAATATAGTAAATATATAAAAAGTAACCCCGTCTATTTGGGAATAAAATAGACGGGGTTACTCTAGTGAACTTAACTAAATGACATTGGTGTTATAGTAAAGTGATAATGTTCGGTCTGTTACTCTACTTTGCGTAGGTGGTAAATAGTTCTTTCTGCAGTTATGATATTTTCATAGG
>JAZQMU010000092.1:0-4283 GCA_045543595.1 Faecalimonas sp. | reverse complement strand
ATTTAATTTCTGTCTTGTCTTTAAAATATGTTCTGCAACAATCTTGATTTCTGTTGCCTGACCTCTTGCACCGCCCGATGGTTGGTGAATCATGATCTCAGAGTTTGGAAGGGCATAACGTTTTCCTTTTGCACCTCCTGCGAGCAAGAATGAACCCATACTTGCTGCCATACCGATACAAATTGTAGATACATCACATTTGATGTATTGCATTGTATCATAGATTGCCATACCGGCTGTTACAGAACCACCTGGACTGTTAATGTACAGATGAATATCTTTTTCAGGGTCTTCCCCTTCTAAAAATAATAATTGGGCAATGATTACACTTGCTGATGCATCTGTCACTTCTTCACCTAAAAAGATGATTCTCTCTTTTAACAATCTTGAGTAAATATCGTAAGAACGTTCTCCACGACTTGTTTGCTCAATGACATAAGGTATTACGCTCATGCACATGCCTCCTCTATATCTTATTCTTCTACAGCGTTGTCAAGTAAGAATGTAACAGCTTCTTGAACTGCCATATCTTTCTTCATTTGTTCTTTTTCGTCAGCACCCATGTATTCTTTTAATTTGTCAACTTCCATGCCGTATGATGCTGCCATCTTAGCAAGTTCTTCATCAACTTTTTCATCTGTGATAACGATGTTTTCAACCTTAGCGATTGTTTCAAGAACTAATCTTGTTTGGATACGTCTCATAGCGTTTGGTTTGATTTCTTCCAACATAGCTTCTTCTGTTAAACCTGAGAATTGGAAGTATTGTTCCATGCTTAATCCTTGCATTTGGATTCTTTGAGCCATTTCGTTATACATTTGTTTTACTTGTGTATCAAGCATAGCTTCTGGAATTTCCATAGTAGCGTTAGCAACTGCTTGTTCTACTGCTTTGTCTTCTTGAGCTCTCTTGCCTTCTGCGTTCTTCTGTTCTTTGATCTTAGCTTTGATATCAGCTTTTAATTCATCTAATGTGTCAAATTCAGAAACTTCTGCTGCGAAATCATCATCTAATTCTGGAAGTTCCTTCACTTTGATTTCGTGAACTG
Source organism: Faecalimonas sp. (assembly GCA_045543595.1). Classification (GTDB taxonomy): domain Bacteria; phylum Bacillota; class Clostridia; order Lachnospirales; family Lachnospiraceae; genus Faecalimonas. Next base: position 3,235 of record JAZQMU010000092.1, on the reverse strand, counting down.
TACATTTGAATACTGCTTCTTTTCCAGCTAAATCTGCTGAGTGGTATTCTTCTGGGAATGTTACATTAACTTCTACTTCTTTTTCAAGTTCAGCACCAACTAATTGTTCTTCGAATCCTGGAATGAATTGACCTGAACCAATTGTTAATCCGTAGTTTTCGCCTTTTCCGCCTTCGAATGCAACGCCGTCAACGAAACCTTCGAAATCTAATACAACTTCATCTCCGTCAGCAACTGCGCGGTCTTCTACTGAAATTGTTCTGGCGTTTTTCTTTTGTTCTTCTTCTAATTTAGCGTCAATTTCTTTTTGTGTTACTCTGTTAGAAATCTTGTCTACTTTTAATCCTTTGTATTCACCAAGAGTCACTTCTGGTTTGATAGCAACTTCTGCTGTGAAGATGAATGCTTTTCCTTTTTCGATTTGAACGATATCAACAACTGGTTGTGAAACGATTTCTAATTCACATTCATCATAAGCTTTGCTGTAAGCTTCTGGAATTAAGCTGTTTGCTGCTTCATCAAAGAAGATTTCTACACCGTACATTTTTTCGATCATTTGACGAGGTACTTTTCCTTTACGGAAACCAGGTACGCTGATTTGTTTTCTTTGTTTCATATATGCAGCTTGAATTGCTTTTTCAAATTCTTCTGCTGGCACTTCAATTGTAAGCTTTGCCATGTTTTTTTCTAATTTTTCTACTTGTAAGCTCATCACTTTTTCCTCCTTATATATGCGAAAAGTCCGCAGACTTATCTACACTAACACTCATTTCGGTATTATATCACATCTGTCAACAAATTTCTAGTCTTGAATTTGGTCTAATTTCATGATTTTGAGCATAAAATCATGAAGTTCTTCTTCGTTTAACTTATACAGTTTTGCAGAATTAGCTGTCACATTAAATTTCGTTTCCTCAGCGTCATCATATTCCATATCTTCATATGCCTTTTCTAAAAGTGCATATGCTGAAGTGATAAATTCTTTTTGGATCTGTTCGTTGATTTCTTCAACAGTTCCCTTATAAACACCATCTTCTACCTTCTCATTGATGTACTCACTTTCTTGTTGTATGTAGTCCACATACTTCAAAAACACATCTGAAGACTGATAGCTTACTGCCACTTGATATTCTTCATCGCTGATACTTTCCTGCTCCAGCACTTCGAATTTCATCGCCTTGAATATCTCTTTCCCAAGTGTTATGAATTTTTCTTCTGTCTTTGTGTCCACTTCAATGCCGCTGATGATATTATTTTTCACGAAAGAGCTTATCCCCGCTTCATATTGCTGTTTCAATTCTTCTTCCGTTACGTTGTCCATAATCTCATAGGCCTTTTCCACATCGCCATGGTATGTCTGTTCTAAAACAGCCGATACATATGATTTTGCGTCAAATTCTTTCGTAAGAACTGTTGCCACTAAGGCTGCCATAACCAAAAGTGCTATCATACCGATCGGCACCATTAAAAATTTATTTTTATCTTTCATACTTCTCCTCTATCTATACATAATAGAATGACTGATTTGTTCCGCTTTCTCTGCACCCACTAATTTTTCAATCAATGCAAGCGAAAAATCGATTGCTGTTCCAAGTCCACGACTTGTGATCACAAAATCAGATACCGCAACTGATTCAGTCACATATTCCGCCCCTTTAAGCTCCTCTTCGAATCCCGGATAAGATGTCGCTTTTCTTCCTTCCAGCATTCCATATTTTCCTAATACACTTGGTGCCGCACAGATTGCACCAATATATTTTCTCTCTGCATAAAACTGTTCCAGCACACGTTTCACACCTTCGTGAGCTCCTAGGTTCAAAGTTCCCGGCATACCACCTGGAAGTACGACCATGTCTTCTCCTGTATACTCTACTTCATGAAATAATTTATCTGCTTGTACATCAATCTTATGCGCACCGTGAATCGTATAGTCATCTGTAATCGATATTGTTGTCACTTCCACTCCGGCTCTGCGCAGCAGATCAACGACTGTCAAACCTTCGATTTCTTCAAACCCATCTGCAAGAAATACACTAACTCTTTTTGTCATCTTTGCATCCTCCTTTATTACTGAATTCCCTTGCATTGTAACAAACAAGTTGAGAAAATGCAAATTTTGTATTACTATGAAGTCAATTGGAGGTATAGACGATATGGAAATCGAACGCAAATTTTTACCTAAGATAATCCCAGCAAACTTAGATTCTTATCCAGTGCGCCATCTGGAACAAGGCTATCTATGTACTTCGCCTGTTGTACGTATCAGAAAAGATAACGAGAAATACGAACTCACTTACAAATCTAAAGGAATGATGGTTCGCGAGGAAGTGAATCTTCCACTTACGGCAGAATCTTATGAACATTTGAAACCCAAAGCTGACGGTCGTATCATCACAAAGAAACGATATATGATCCCTTATGAACAGTACACCATCGAGTTGGATATTTTCGAAGGAGATCTCGCGCCTCTGACACTTGCAGAAGTAGAATTTCCTTCTGAAGAAGAAGCAAATGCATTTATTCCGCCAGAGTGGTTTGGGGAAGACGTCACATTATCAAAAGAATATCATAATAGTACGTTATCAAAAAAATAGTTCGCAGTAACAGGTCTAATGTCGTTATGACAGGAGATTTTGAAAACCTGTAATGAAAGGATACAGTTTATTTTTTAGTAAGCTGTATCCTTTTTTGTTTGCTCGTTACAAGAAAATCATGATTCACTAAGACACAAAGGATTATTATACGAAATTTGACTATCTACAGGTTTCTTGAGTTTTTCAACATATTTTATTTCACAATTTAATCACATATGAAAAACGTGTCTGAGCAACCCGTGCCACATACCTTCATATGTACAATTCTATCTTTTCAGATTCTGGTAAAGTCTAAGCAACTGCATTCAGAGATTCTAATTAAGGATGCGCCTCAAAAACTTGCATTGCTCAAACAGTTTTCGGCGCATCCCCATTTACTGAATTGCAGTTGCAAGACTTTATACAGAATCTTCAAAATGGATATTCTTGCACATATGAAGGTGTGTGGCGCAGGTTGTGAGTTCCGCTTGTAATATGTGTAATCAAGTTTGTGAATAAAATATGTTAGAAAAATCAGAAACCGAAGCCTAGTCAAATTTCGCATAATAATCCTTTGTGTCTTAGTGAATCATGATTTTCTTGTAACGAGCAAACAAAAAAGGATACAGCTTACTAAAAAATAAACTGTATCCTTTCATTAC
>JAZQMU010000091.1:0-4188 GCA_045543595.1 Faecalimonas sp. | reverse complement strand
CAAATGGAAAACAAGAAACCAAACAAAATGACTCTGATTACATGTATTGTATCCGCAGTCTTAGTGCTGGTGCTTATCGTAAGCATCGCATTAAACGCAAACCGCGGATTAAACCAGACGACAAAAGAGTTAAAAATTGAGATTGGAAGTATGGAAACCTTAAATCTTGACGTAAAGGATTATTTTAAGGTGGATGAAGATACAGCAAAAGAGATTACTCTTGATGCATCAAAAGTAGACGTAAAAACAGTCGGTACATACGAAGCGACAGCAAAATGGAACAATAAGACCTACACCATTAAGGTCATCGTGGAAGATACCACAGCGCCAAAGGTTGAGATGGCAGAGAGAATCGTATTTACCAACAACATCACATCTGTCGAAGCTGGTAAGCTCGTAAAATCCGTAACTGATAAGTCAGACTGCACAGCAAAGCTTATCCGCTTTGAGAAAGTAGATGCACTTTCCGTTATGGATGAACTTGCAGTAAAGAACCTGCTTGCTAAAATCAACACTCCAGGTAACGTCGAAGAGTTAAAGAATTTAGGCACTACAGACGTTCCAACTGAACCAGGGCTTTATCGAAGCGTAGTGGAAGTTGCGGACGCATACGGCAATGCTGCCTACGAAGAAATCTATGTGGTACTCGATACTACAGGCGCACAGATTAACGAAGTAGCAGACCAGGTAATCACCGTAAAGAAAGACATGCTCACTGCACAGCCAGAGCTCGACAAGTCCCTCTACAAAGGACTCGACAACGTGGACGGCGCACTCACTGCAGATGACTTTACTTTTGAACTGACTCTTCGTGACGAAGCAAAGCATGAATGGCTCGTAAAGGTAAGCCACACAGACCGCGCTGGCAATACTGCATCGGCAGAATTCCTTATTACGGTAAAGGAAGAAAAGAAGCAGAACAATACGTCAGATAAAGACACAAGTAACAAAGACAACACATCATCTGATAAGAACAACACTTCTGACAAGAATAACGGTTCTACGGATAAGAACAACACAGGAAACAACAATTCCTCAGACAAGAACAATACCGGAAACAACAGTTCATCAAGCAACAATAACAACAACTCATCAAGTAACAAGCCAGCGAAAGATCCAATGGACACCAATAATGACGGCTGGGTAAGCGAAGAGGAAGAGATGAAGTACATCACTCCAGAGAAGCAGGCATGCATCGATGCTGGGTATGGTGTGGTGTGTAAGTTCGATAATCATCCAGGTTATGGTAATGAATGGTATGGAATTCTGGTAAAGAATCCAGACCATAAAATAGATGGAAAGTATGCATGGGAGATTTTAGGAGACTATCTTGCTGATCATGATTTAGAAGGACAGATGTATGGCTGTTGGATTAACTCCGAAAAGGAATGGTACTGGTATATCGCAGAGGACATCCATGAACGAATTGATGAGTCCGATGATGAGTTCTGGAACTAAGAGAAAGAAAGGGATGAAACCTTGAAAAAAAGAATAATGAAAAAACTACTGGCAGGCCTTTTGGTCTGCCTTTGTTTATTGACAAGTTTACCGGCTATGCCGGATACGGTGAATGCGGCAGATAGTTACACGAATGCAGAGGCTTTTTTTGAAAGCACAGGATTGACAAATGGGAAACATATAGAATGCCATAATGGAATGGTATATTTTGCAACAAAAGCAAAGGCAGCAACATCTAGCACGGCATTAAAGTATACATCTGTCGGTTTTGACGTTACACTTATTGGTGCGGGTAAGACTTTAACCTTTGCAGTAAAGCGAGGCGGTTCTCTGACAGAAATTAAACAGGCGGAGGATAATGGAACATATAACTACCGTCTGTATTGTATTACAACAGAGGATTTGCATACTCTGGCATCAAAAGTAAATAAAACAGCTGCAGATGTTATCTTTTCTGCAGATCAATTTGAAGTCCGTATGGATGCAATTATGACTTTAAAACAGAATGGTGTAGACCATGGTTCAATTAAAGAGAATGGAGATGGTACGATATCTGTGCTAAAGGAGCCAGTATATCATCTCAATAATTCATCCGACCTAAAAGAGCTGAAGAAGTATTTTAATAACGATTTTGAAAGTTTTAAAAATATTAATGCACCATTAACCAACTATAAACTATCCGTCCTCTACCGCGTCGGACCGGTTGACTCCATGGCAAGTGGATTCACCGCAGGCTCTTATAAAGCAGGTAGCACAACCTATTCCGATGTACTGTTTACTTCTGGTAGTAAGGGAAAAGTAGTAATAGACAGTAAGAACATTATGGAACGTATCACCTTAAGAAATACAGGAGCAGGCGGACTGAACTTAAAGCGAACCGGCTATCACTTAGGTGATGGTATGGGTGGAGCTGTCTGGAAGAAGGACAACGGCACAACCTTCTCTGTTACAAGAGACTATGGTCCAAAAGACATCCTTGCGGAAGTAGGATTTGGTAACAAAGGTGTTATTCTTTCTGCCAACTGGCAGCCAAACAACTACACCATCCACTACGATCCAAACGGCGGAACCGGTGTGGTAAACGATACCGCCATGGTCTATGACACAGCAGGCTGTTTAAAGGAGAATACCTTTAAAAAAGAGGGCTATTACATTGAAAAGAGCAAGGCATGGATTGATGCAAACGGAAAGACCTATGCGAACGGTCAGGCAGTCATCAACTTGACAACCATCCATAACGATACCGTTACCTTAAAAGCCAACTGGCAGCCAATCGTCGCGCAGATCACACTCGACAAACAGGGTGGAAGTGGCGGCACCGATGCCTATTACCAGAAATATGCCACCGGCTTTTATACAACAAATGCCTGCACGACACTTTTGAACATGGTAAGCAAACCAAACCGAACAGGCTATGACTTTATGGGATACTTTACATCCTTTAACGGCCTGGGAGGACAGATTATAAGCAGTACCGGAGCATTCCAGCAGCCAAATACCTATTTTAAAGGTAATGCCACAATCTATGCAAACTGGAAAGCAAAGACCTTCCCGGTCACATTTGACAAGCAGGGTGGAAGATACGGAAGCGACAGTGCAACTGCAACCTACGGCGAGCTTTATCCGATTGCAGATTCACCAGAGAAACCAGGCTTTCGATTCATGGGCTACTATACCGGCACAAACGGTACCGGTACCCATATTTACAGCGAGTTTATGAACTCGACGGAAAAGTATATGCTTACCACGGGCACAACACTGTATGCCTACTGGGTAGATGATATCCTTCCAGTTGTAAACCTTACGGTTACGAATAATAAGTGGACGAATCAGCTGGTAACTGTAACCGCCGAAGCCTGTGACTTCGGCAGCGGCCTTGAAAGTGTCCATATATACAGGATAGAAGCTGACGGCACGGAAGTGCCTGTGGCAAGCGTAACAGGGTTAAACGATGCCACAACAAAGGAATTATCCTTTACGAATACAACAGAAGGCATCGTGCGATACAAGGCTGTCGCAACAGACCAGAAGGGGAACGTTGCAGAAAGCTACAACGTCGTATACTACGACACCAAAGCTCCAACGGGCACAATTATCGATAAGCTTGTGGAAGACAACAGGTTTTATTTTGATATCGATATCACGGATATCAATACAGGAAACTAAACGGCAGAACAGCCAAAGGAAATAAGGAGAAGCTATTTTGAAACGGAAAAGTAAAAAGAAAAATATACATATTTGGGTGTTAATTTTTACCCTGGCATTGGGGATGTTTGTCACTTTAATGGATTATGAGCAGGTGGAGGCTGCGACAGGGTATACCGACCACGCCCACAACTTCTCTCCAGAAGAAAAATGTGGTGCCACGAAAGGCTGTGGCGGGGACGGCTATTCGACGCACCAGAATACAAGCGGCAATACAAAATGCCCAACGTGTAATGGGAATAAGACTGTGAAATGTTCCACATCGGGCTGCAGTACATGTGGTGGCGATGGGACCTACTTTGTATGTTCACCTGGGAATTGTAGTGTAATTTATCAGTCTGCCGGAACTCATAGTTGTCAAGAGTCTGGCGGAGCTCAAGTAAATCTTACCGCAAAAACACACACCAAAACCTGTACCAAATGTACCGGTACTGGCTATTACGGCAAATGTACCCGCTGTAACGGAACTGGAAAGAATTACATATGTCAGAATTCAGACTGTGTGCCAAACTATGATGCGGACTA
>JAZQMU010000090.1:0-10182 GCA_045543595.1 Faecalimonas sp. | reverse complement strand
GATGTGGGATGCAATTTTCACTGTATTTTTGCTGGTTCCACCGCCTGCTCCATATGTAACGCTGATGAATGACGGATTCAGTTTTGCCATCTCATCTACCGCATGAACCACGCTTTCAAACTTGGCATCTGTCTTTGGCGGGAAAACTTCAAATGATATATTTACTTTATCTTGCAGTAGTTTTTCTTTAATCTTCATATTACTCCTAATTATGCAAGTAGCCTCCTTGCGGAGGCCACTTTATTTATTAAATATTTTCGTATAATTCTTCGTAACGTCTTGCAGATGTTCCCCATGAGAAGTCAGCTTTCATGGCTCTTTCTACAATCTTGTTCCATTCACGTTTCTTATCATAGTATGTTGTTACAGCGTAACGAACTACATTTAACATATCATGAGCATTGTAGTTTGTGAAGCTGAAACCTGTACCTGTTTTTTCATATTCATTGTAAGCTTCTACTGTGTCTTTTAAACCACCTGTTTCACGAACGATTGGTAATGTACCATAACGTAAACTCATAAGCTGGCTTAATCCACATGGTTCAAATAATGATGGCATTAAGGATGCATCACATGAACCGTAGATCTTATGTGATAAAGCATCTGAATAAAAGATGTTAGCAGATACTTTTTCTGGATATTTCCATGCATAGTGGCGGAACATATTTTCATATTTTTCATCGCCTGTACCAAGTACAACAATTTGAACATCCAATTCACAGATTTCATCCATTACATGAGCAATAAGATCGAAACCTTTTTGATCAGTTAATCTTGAAACGATACCAATCATCATCTTCTTAGGATCTTTTGGAAGATTGAGTTCTTCTTGTAAAGCTACTTTATTTTTCACTTTTTCTTTTCTGAAATTATCTACAGAATATGGATATGCAAGGTTCTTATCTGTTTCTGAATTGTAGTCGTCGTAATCGATACCATTTACAATGCCAGAAAGCACGTTGCTTCTTGCATTCATAAGCCCATCTAAACGTTCACCGTAAAATGGAACTTTAATTTCTTCTGCATATGTATCAGATACAGTTGTAACTCGGTCTGCATATACGATACCACCTTTTAAGAGGTTTGCATCATTGTAAGCTTCCATCTTATCTGATGTAAAGTAGTAATCTGGAAGTCCTGTGATATTCTTAACATCGTGTGTTCCCCAAACACCTTGGAATTTCAAGTTATGGATTGTCATAACTGTCTTGATTCCGCGATAGTATTCGTTCGCAAAGCGGAAGTTATCAAGGTATACTGGAACTAAACCTGTTTGCCAGTCATGGCAGTGAATTACATCTGGTTTGAAGTCGATTTCTGGAAGCGCACGAAGAACTGCTTTTGAGAAATAACCGAACTTTTCAATATCCCAAAGTCCTCCATCGTATGGTTTTGCTCCACCAAAATATTCTTCATTGTCAATGAAATAGAATGTAATTCCGTCTAACTCTGTCTTAAGAATTCCAACATAGCGTGCTGCCCAGTTAAAATCAATATAAAACTTTGTAACGAATTCTAATTTATCTTTATATGCATCTTTCATACAAGCATACTTTGGTAAAATAACTCGTACATCGTATTCATCTTTATTGAAGTTCTTTGGTAATGAACCAACTACGTCAGCCAATCCGCCTGTTTTAATAAATGGTACAGATTCTGATGCTGCAAATAATATTTTTTTCATATGTTTTCCTCCACTCGCACATATAACAATTTGTATATATTATACTAATTTCGCGAGTAATGGTCAAGTTTTATCTATGTTTCTGTTCCAAACGTATTGTGTCTGCAACGAGTGCAATAAACTCGCTATTAGTGGGTTTTCCTTTTCCGTGGCTGACTGTATATCCAAATAAATCGTCTAGTATATCTAATTTTCCTCTGCTCCATGCAACCTCTATTGCATGTCTGATCGCCCGCTCCACTCTGCTTGACGTTGTTTGATAACGTTTTGCAACTGTTGGGTATAGTATCTTGGTAATCGCATTTAATACATCCATATCTTCAACAGCCATAATAATCGCATCTCTCAGATAATGGTAACCTTTTATATGAGCTGGAATTCCAATTTCATGAATCATGTTTGTCACTTGGTTTTCCAGATTGTTTTCATTTGTTCTCTTTCCATCCGAAGAAGAATTCTTTATCTTTTCAGACGTCCCCTCATATTGAAGCTGTTTTATTCTTTCCAATACAGTAGTATTTTTAAACGGTTTCATGATATAGTAACTCGCGCCTCTGCGAAAGGCATCTTCTGCAATTTTCTCTTGTCCGATTGCTGTAATCACAATGAAACTGGGATGTTTTTTGATATTGACATTATTATAAACCTCTTCCATAACACTTAAGCCATCCATCTTTGGCATGATCAAATCTAATAAAACGACATCAGGTTCCCTTTTTTGAATAATTTGATACATTTCTTCTCCATTATTAGCTTTTCCGACAAGTGTCAAGTCTTTGTCATTTAAAATCATTTCCTCCAAAATTTCCAAAATCCGTTCGTTATCGTCCGCAACTGCAACGCTCAAACGTGTCATCACAACCTCCCAACAACAGTACACCCAACTACTCACTACAGAATTATTATATAATTGTCATTTTTTCGGAGCAACAAAATGCCTTCTTCAAATTTCGACAATTATAATTACGCAAAAATAGGGATTCTTTTACAAGAATCCCCTGGTTCACTATTTTTTCCATGTCAAAATCACTTTGAACAAATCGCCATCAACAGCAATTTCAAACTGTCCTTTTTGAAGTTCTACAAAACTCTTTGCAATTGCCAGACCAAGTCCGCTTCCTTCAGAATTTCTTGACGAATCTCCTCGAACAAAACGTTCTGTAAGTCTCTCTGGATCAAAATCCAACTCTCGTGCAGATACATTTCGGAACATCACTTTCACGTCGTCAGCAGAATGTTTAACATCAATATATACTCTGGTAAATGGCAGTGAGTACTTGATCGCATTGTTGATCAGATTCTCAAATACGCGGTAGGTTCTCTGACCATCCAAAGAAAGAATGATTTTTTCTTCCGGAAAACTAAAGCGGAAATCCAATCCACTTGCAATTATCTGATCTTCCATTTCGGATTTCACCTGACGCATTAGATTTACAACATCCACATCCATATAATTCATCACAACATTACCAGAATTTGCTTTGCTCACTTCAAACAAATCTTCAATAAGCGCTTTTAATCTTTGTGATTTTTGTTCCAGCGTCTGAATATAAGACTTTCGTTCTTCTTCTGTAATATCCTCTTTTTTTAATAGATCCACATAAGTAATGATCGCCGTGAGAGGTGTTTTCAGATCATGCGAAACATTTGTAATAAGCTCTGTCTTCATATTCTGACTCTTTGCTTCTTCTACTACTGCCTTTTCAAAGCCTTCCTGCACTTTTTTGAGTTCACTTCCAAGTTCCTGGAACACGGAGAGATCTTCTGCCAACTCAACCTTCAGATTCCCTTCTCCCATCTCTTTCGCTGCACAAACAATACTTCTGTACTGTTTCCATATCTTGTCGCCGTAATTCAGCGCGAACACAGCTAAAACTACGCAATAGATAAGAACAAGGAAAACTCCCATTGTGACGTCTTCTCTTGCAATCAGACAAATGATCATCAGAATCATGCTATTTATGATAACTGCAAGAACACTCAAGTTCATCAATTTCTTTGAGACCTCAATACTTGTTGCCTTTTTATAAAATGCAACACATTTTCTTTTCAGCCAGCGCAAAAACATCACAATCAACAATCTGTTTTTACAATAATAAAGTGGTCCGTATAAAAATTGTCTAATAGATGTAACAACTATATATTCCAAGAAGAAACAAATACCCCAGCCAATTGAACTAGCTACTATGAGTATCCACATTTTAACATCGTTTCCAACTAAGAATCCTATGATTTCTAGTGGCGCCGCATCAAACATAAAGCCAACTTCTGCGAGAAGGAAAAAAAGTCCAACCGCTCCGCCAATCGAAGCAAGAGCACAAAGAGTCACACACTCAAATGGAATACAGAAAACTTTCTCCCATCCCGTGTTTAACCTCTTAAAAAGCGGAAGAATCAGGGCCATAACTGCTACAAAGACAGCAGCTACAATGATGATCCAGACCATCCCGAGATCATACAACAAAGAATCTGGTGTTACATAATAATCATGATAGTGATTTAAGAAAAACGCATCATTATTTTTACTTAAACTAAATGTTATCGAAAAATTTTTAGGGCACAGCTGCGAACCGTCATATTCCGCATTATAAAGGTTTCTGTATTCTTGCACATTTCCCAAATACTGTTGTTCCGATTCATAGCCTCGATTTTTAGCTTCTATACTGTCTATATTCGAAACGCTGTCACCTTCAAATATGATACTGCTTATATTTCCAGATGCACCAAATGTCAATGACATCTCGCAGACTATATCTTCTTCTGGGAACACATGGTTCGCATCCAAACCCTGCGATTCATTTTCCAGATATCTTACTGCATGAAACGCGGTATTTTCCGCTACCATAACATAATCGTTCGACCAGCCAGACCAATCAAGAACACCAAAATCCACATCTTCGCCTGCTTCCTGAAGCATCAACCCATAAATGTAATAACTAGCTTCCACGGCATAATGAATAAAATTGCCATCTAACTCATACTCAGGAAATGTTTCTTGTATTTCCGCTTGCTGTCTCTCAAATTCCGCGTTCATTGCTTTTATAATTGTTGGATATAAACTGCCGATTATGATCGCAGGAATTAGCACAATGAGTGCGATAAAAACTTTTGCTATTTTACTAGATTTTTTCGATTTTGTATCCAATACCCCACACCACCTTCAAATATTTTGGTTCCTTCGGGTTATATTCAATCTTTTCCCGAATGTGTCTAATATGTACCATGACTGTATCAGTATTGATCGCACGTTCTTCCCAGACTCTCTCGTATATTTCTTCAGCCGAGAATACACGTCCTGGCGACTTCATAAGAAGCTGTAAGATTTTAAATTCCATTGGAGTCAGTTTTACCAATTCTCCATCTACACGAACTTCCACAGTGTCTTCATTCAGTTCAAGACCTCCGATCACATACACATTGCCTTTTTCATTTTTCGTTTCTTCGGACATTCCCATATACTTTGTATATCTGCGCAGCTGGGAATTCACTCTTGCCAAAAGTTCAAGCGGCTGAAATGGTTTTGTGACATAATCGTCTGCTCCCATATTGAGACCCATGATCTTATCCACTTCCTCAGATTTTGCCGAAAGCATAATAACTGGGAAATCATATTCTTTACGCATCTCCATAACCATGCGAATTCCATCCATTCTAGGCATCATAACATCGACGATTGCAAGATGAATCTGCTCTTTTCTAATAATTGCAAGTCCCTCTATACCATCTGCCGCCTTCGAAACCTGATACCCTTGACTTTTCAAATAAATTTCTATACCGTCACGAATCTGCATATCGTCCTCAACGATAAGAACATGATAATTTCCACTCATACACTTCTCCTTCTGATACATTCCTTCATGTTTGAATACATCATATCGATTGATTCTAAAAAGAATCTCTAGAAAAAACGAAAGATTTTCTAAAGATTCTTTTCTTTTACTTTTTGTCAATTTTTCTTTTGATCATTATGTAACTTACTATGTGCGCTATTGTTGTAATAATCCAACTGATCGGATAAATGATATATAACATGCCAATCGTGTGGAATTGTTCCATTTGAAAAACAGTACCAATCCACAACAGACGGATTCCACATGCCCCGAGAAGAGACACGATCATAGGAGCCATTACGTAACCCAAACCACGCATAGATCCAACAAACACTTCCATGATTCCACAAAGTACATATGGCAAAGCTATATATGAAAACCGAACCATACCAGCTTCGATCACTGCTGGACTGTCCGTATATATAGATAGCAACTGTGGGCCAGCAAAATAGCAAGCCACGCCTAATGCAAGTCCTATTACTGTCACAAAGCCAAGGGCGTTGAATAATATCTTGTTGATTCGTTCTTTTTTTCCAGCCCCATAATTCTGGCTTGTGAAAGAAATATTAGCCTGATATACTGCATTCATTGATGCATAGATAAACCCTTCAATGTTAGCTGCTGCAGAGTTGCCTGCTACTACAATCTCTCCAAAGGAATTGATTGAGGATTGTATGATAACATTCGATACTGCAAACAACATCCCCTGCACACCTGCAGGAATCCCGATCTGCATGATACGTAACAATTTATCCTTGTATGCATGCAATTTTTTGAAATCAAGCTTGATTGCTCCTTCGCCTTTTACCAAACATTTCATGACCAAAATTGCAGAAACTACTTGTGAAAGAGTTGTTGCAAGACCAACCCCCAGTACATCCATATGTAATACGATAACAAAGAAAAGATTCAAAGTAATATTTACAAATCCCGCAATTGTTAAATAGTAAAGTGGTCTTTTTGTGTCGCCAACTGCGCGCAAAATTGCTGCCCCATAATTATAAAGCAGCATTGGTATCATACCAAGGAAGTACGCTCTCAGATATGTTACTGAAAGCTTCAAAATATTTTCTGGAGTTGCCATCCATCTTAGAAACATAGGTGCAAATGCAAACCCTACAATCGTAAGAAACAAACCACCCACTATACTGATCATAATAGCCGTATGTACTGTTTCATCCAGATCGTTTTGCTGCTTTGCGCCGTAATATCTGGCAACAAGCACATTCGCTCCTATAGAAAGCCCAACAAACAGATTTACCAGCAGATTAATTAGAGATGTTGTGGCTCCTACTGCTGCTAAAGAATTATCACCTGCAAATTTCCCAACAACAATCACGTCAAATGCATTAAACAAAAGCTGTAGAATACTTGAAAAAATCAACGGAACTGTAAAAATCATAAGTTTTTTCAATATTGGTCCATTGCACATGTCTATTTCATATTTCTTTTTTAGTTTATTATCTGTCATCCCCATCATCTCTTTCCTAAACCAAAATAATTCTCATATAGTATATCACTTTTCTCTATCCATTTCACTTGAAAAAGAAAATTCTCCATAATATAATTAATAACTGTACGAATTGTTTTACGAAAGAGGTCTTTATGAAGAATCAAAAAACATCCAAATCTAATATGTATTCTGTCATTTTTGCTTTAGCATGGCCAACCATGTTAGAACAGTTAATGCAGACTGCTGTTCAATATATTGATACTGCTATGGTAGGTTCACTTGGCACCCATGCAACTGCTGCTGTTGGATCTACAACAACCATCAACTGGCTTGTAGGAAGCAGCATCTCCGCCCTTGGTGTTGGTTTCCTTTCATTTATTGCCAGAGCATATGGCGCAAATGATCAAGCACAAGCCAGAAGAATATCTGGTCAGGTGGTTCTTGCCACCTTGGTATCTGGTATATTTTTTACCATCGCGACATTAGGCTTAAGCGGAATCATTCCAATCTGGATGAAAGTAGATGAAAATATTCGAGCCTTAGCATCTACCTATTTCTTTATTTTATATCTGCCTATGCTTCCGAGAGCAGCTTCCATTATCTTTGGTACTGCCCTACGTGCGGCAGGAGATACAAAAACCCCAATGAGAGTCGGGATAGGTGTCAACATTATCAATATTGTTTTAAACTTTATCTTAATCTATCCTACGCGTGAGATTGCATTTGCAAACTTCTCTATTCCTATGTTCGGTGCAGGATTAGGTGTCATTGGTGCTGCTATTGCCAGTGCCGCTGCATTTGGTTTCGGTGGAATATATATGACAGTTGTTTTCTGGAAACATCCGCTCATCTCTCCGAGAGGTCAAAAGATTTCTCCTGATTTTGAGATTCTTAAACCATGTCTTAAAGTGGCGTTCCCTAATATGTTGCAACGTTTTGGAACATCTTTAGGGTATGTAGCATTTGCTTCCATGATCAACTCACTCGGCGAAGTTTCGACTGCAGCACACACGATCGCAAACACGGTGGAATCTGCTTTCTATATCCCTGGATATGGTATGCAGACTGCAGCTGCAACCTTAGCAGGTAATTCACTAGGAGCTGGTGACCAGCAAAAGATGAAAGATTTCACTCATGTGATCACCAAGTTAGAAGTATTCATGATGATCGTTTCAGGTGGTCTTCTCTTTGCATTTGCCCCTGCTATGATGGGAATTTTCACAAAAGATCCCGAAGTTATCCGTCTCGGCGCCACAGTACTCCGCATGGTTGCCGTATCAGAACCTTTTTACGGTGTATCTATCATTATTGAGGGAATTATGCAAGGTGTTGGGCAAACAGTCACACCTTTCAAATTCAATATCATCGGTATGTGGGGCGTTCGTATCATAGGAACATTCATCTGTATTAACCTGCTTCATTTCGGTTTGGTTTCCGCATGGGCATGTATGATAGCACACAATTTGTTATTATTTGGTATGTTCCTTACATACTACAAAAGTGGAAAATGGAATCCTTTATACAACAAAAATGATTAGGCTTTCGCCTAAGCATTTTTTATATCAAGTCCATGACCTGTTGTAAGTTTGTTATCTCATAGTCAATTTTTAAACCTTTGCTATTACGATGATTGTTTGGATTATACCAGCAACACACAATTCCAGCGTTGTTGCCACCTTGCATATCGCTTGTCAGCGAATCTCCTATGATCATGATTTCATCTAATGAGTAATCACCTATCTTAGAAAATACCTGCTTAAAGAATCCAACCCTCGGTTTCTCTATGCCCACTTCCTCAGATATAAAGACTCCGTCAAAAATGTCAATGAGACCTGATTTTGCCAGTTTTCTGTCCTGTGCAACTTTTGTTCCGTTTGTCACTGCATATTGTTTCACTTTGTCTTTTAATCTTTTCAAAAGTTCATAACTATCATCTCGGAAACAAATCGTATCACCTAGCCGAATCTGATACTCCCTGTTGAAAGCCTCCACATTTTCTACTGAAATACCTTCACTTTCAAAAAACTCATGAAAACGTCCGTGTAATACTTCCTGCTTAGTAACTTCGCTTCGCTCCAGTCTCTCCCAATATTTTTTATTGATTGCAGAATACTTCTTAATCATCTCTGAAGTACATTCTCCCAAACCGAATACTTCATAACATTTTTTTATCGCTTCATGTTCTGCCATTAAGAAATCAAGAATTGTTCCATCTATATCCCACAAAAGAACCTTAATCATATCTATTCCACTTCTACCATGCCATTTTCTTTGATACTAATCTTCATACCGTCTTTTACATAATTCAAGAATTCATCACCAAGACAGTCAATTACGGGCATTGAAATTCCTTCAACCCATACATCTGCTAACACAGCACCAGCTGCTGCAAGGGAATCAATATGATTTGCAAACAAAAGACAAGCTGGATTTTTCTTTAATGCACACGCACAGTAAAGCACAAGTCCACCAGTTGTCGATCCAATTGTCTGTGGAAGACACAATGCTTTTCCTAACATGGATTTCCCATGAAGATCCGAGTTGTTTTGATCTCCACATTTTACTGCTTTATCTCCGAATTGAAGTGCGTTCTGAAATGATGCCAATGTATTAAAACCTTGTGTTGTTACAAGAGCTTCTGCAGTCACTTGCCCTGGTGTTACAACTCTTCCTTGAAATTGTTTCATCACTATTTTCCTCCCTTCGTAATGATACTAAGTATTTCTTCGTCTCTATAATATTTAGCTGTTGTGTATGTACGAAGTTTGTTTGACGAAGTGATAACTGGCATACTCTTACACAACGGGTTATTCATATACATAAGAGGACAAATATATGATGTAATAACACCGGTTGCTTTTAATCTCGATGCGAATTCTGTCTTTTCAAATGTTTCCAAAACACCTGGCGAAGCAGTTAAAACAGTTGGTACTTGAACTTTATTCGCGCCATTCACCTTTAATTCTGCTTCAATTTTTACAGTCCAATCTTTAAGTTGTTCCAAAGAAAGGTGTGGGCAACCTATGAAACAAAGTTTTGGAGCTGCATTTGGATTTTTCCAGATAACAGGATATTCTCTCTGTACTCTTTCTAATTCTGCATCGTCAATAACATATACTTTTGCACTGTCTGCAATAATATCTTTTCCTGCTTCCACTGCTTCCGGTGTGAGATTCTCAATATGATACAAGCCAACTGCACCATTTGATGCCGTT
>JAZQMU010000089.1:0-7878 GCA_045543595.1 Faecalimonas sp. | reverse complement strand
AGTGACATTATATGCAATCTGGACAGCAAATACATACACAGTAGAGTTCCATCCAAATGGAGGAACTGGAAGCATGGATTCTGTTGTATTTACTTATGACGAAAGCAAAGCACTGCCAGAAAAGACATTTAGTAAAATTGGTTATGCATTTGTTGGATGGTCAAAAGATTCAGATGCAGAAACTGCAACATACAATGACAAACAATCTGTAAGCAATTTGGCTGAAAGCGGAGTTATAACATTGTATGCGGTATGGGCAGAAGGTAAAGAAACACCGTATACTGTTGAACATCATTTAGAAAATCTTAACGGTGAAGGCTACACACATCAGGAAGATGCAGATGAACATTTGACAGGACGTACAAATGGTACTACAAATGCACAAGCCAAAACATTTGAAGGCTTTACAGCAGAAACAATTGTACAAAAAACGATCAATGCAGAAGGTGATACAGTCGTTAAGGTTTACTATAAACGTAATGTACATCAAGTGACATGGAAATGGGGTCTGTCAGGTAAGGCAGACATCTCACAAAATGTGAAGTTTGGAGAAGGAATTACAATCCCTCTCATGTTTGCAAATCCAGAACAGACAGGATATACATTCCAGGCTTGGAAGTACAATGCGACTGATGCATATGTATTTGGCGATACAATGCCAAATGCTAATGTGGTCATTACAGGTGCATGGACAATCAATTCATATGAACTTACTTGGGTGATTGTTGGGCCAGAAGGTACTAACCGTGAAACAGATATTTTGGACTATAACGAATTGTTAGAAGTTTATAATCCAGAAGATCTGACAGGCTACACATTCTCAGGCTGGTTCTCAGATGCAGCATATGAAGAGGAAGCAGATATTCCAACAAATATGCCTGCAAATGCATTAACTTTCTACGGAAAATATGGAGCAAACACATACGAAGTAACTTATAAGCCAGGAGCAGGTCTCACATGGGATGATGTGGAATGGCCAGAAGATACTGAAAAGACATTTACAGTTACATATGCAGAAACATATGGAACATTAGTTACACCAAGCAGAACAGGTTATCTGTTTGATGGTTGGTATCTGGTGACAGACGTTACAGCAGATACAGTGGTGACTATGACAAGTAACCACAATCTGATTGCAAAATGGAAACCAATCGAATATACCGTAACATTCGATGCCGCAACAGGTACAGGTACTGTGAATGATATGAACTTTAAGTATGATTTTGCACAAGAATTACCTACAGAAGGTTTCGAAAAAGTGGGTTATCACCTCGATGGATGGTCAATAGGTGAAACTCAATATGCCTTAGGGCAATCTGTTGAAAACTTGACAACAGAACATGGAGATGTGATTACAGTAAGTGCCGTTTGGGCGCCAAATACAGATACAGCCTATACGGTAAAACATTTATTACAAAATGTAGATGGAGAAAGCTATACAGTAGATGAAGTAGTGCCATTGGAAGGTACAACGAAGGAACTTACTGCAGCAGAAGAAAAGGTGTACACAGGATTTACATCTCAGGGTGTAACACAAAAAGAAATTGCAG
Source organism: Faecalimonas sp. (assembly GCA_045543595.1). Classification (GTDB taxonomy): domain Bacteria; phylum Bacillota; class Clostridia; order Lachnospirales; family Lachnospiraceae; genus Faecalimonas. Next base: position 6,328 of record JAZQMU010000089.1, on the reverse strand, counting down.
CGGATGGTTCAACAGTTGTTGAAATCAAATACGATCGTAATACTTATGAGGTGACATGGAAGTATACTGGAAATGTACAAAAAGAGACAACAGTTGAAGTGCTTTACGGAGCAGAAATTGAGTCTCCAGCACAACCAAATAAGACGGGTCACGAATTTGCAGGATGGCTTGATTCTGTCGGAGAAAAATATGAAGTTGGCGTGACAATGCCAGCAGAAGACGTAGTATATACATCAAGTTGGAACATATTATCATACGATGTTGTATGGTCAGTAACATTGCCAACAGGAGCAACAACTGGCGCCACAGTATCTTATGATTATGATGAAGAAGTTGAAGAATATGTTGTTAACGATATTGCAGGATATACATTCTCAGGATGGTTTATAGATGAAACTTGTACACAGGCAGCAACAATTCCAGAGAATATGCCAGCAGAAAACATAGGATTCTATGGTAAGTATATTGCTAACAAATATTACATTGACTTTGATTTGAATGGTGCTACGAGCGAAGAAATATCAGCACAAGAATTTACTTATGACGTGGAATCTGATCTTAAGGAAGAAGTTCCAACAAAGACAGGTTATACATTTAATAAGTGGGTATTCGATGGAAATACTTATCAACCAGGTGATGTGATCTTTAACCTTGCAACAGGTGGAAGAATTACATTTACAGCATCATGGACACCAATTTCATACAGAGTATCATTCCAGGCAAATGGTGGTGTTGGTAGTGTAGGAACATTGACACATACATATGATTCTCCAAATAATGCTGTCGCATCAGCAGAAAGTATTTCAAAAGATGGATATACATTCAAAGAATGGAATACGAAAGCTGATGGACAAGGGGAAGGTTATAGCGCAAATGAGATTGTAGGTAACCTTTCAACAAAAGATAATGTAACATTGTACGCAATCTGGGAAGCTAATTCATACGAAGTAGTGTTTAATGGAAACGGTGCTACAGACGGAGAAATGGAAGTTCAAGACTTTGTATTTGATACAGATGAAAATCTGGCTAAGAATACATATACAAAAGCAGGTTACCATTTCCTTGGCTGGTCAACTACAGCAAATGGTACTGTGGAATACGCAGATGAAGCGCTTCTAAATGTAGTGACAGAAGATGGCGGACAAATTGAATTATTCGCAGTTTGGGAAGTAAATACATATACAGTAATCTTTGAATCAGGTCTTGATGGAGTGGAAAATGTATCGCAGGTATTCACAAATGCCGAAGTACAGTCATTAACTCCAAACAGATTTAGCAAAGTGGGATATACATTTGTAGGTTGGGAAGCTTCAGATGAAACTGTTTATACAGATGAACAGGAAGTAAGTTTTGCAAACCTCGAAGATGAAGAAGTGATTACATTAACTGCAATTTGGGAAGCAAATACAACAACTGCTTATAAGGTTGTATATAAACTTCCTAAGTTAGACAACACTGGTTATACAGAAATTACTAACACATATTACAATGGTACTTCAGACGCAGAAAAAGAACTTGTGCCGGAAGCACAGACTGGTTTTACAGCACCAGCTAACCAGACTGTAATGATAAATGCAGACGGAAGCACAGTAGTGACATTCGTATATACAAGAAATCAGTATACGGTCACATGGGATGTGGATGGAGTAACTGAATCAGAAGAATTCTATTATGAAGAACTGATCGATGTGAAAGTGATCGAAAACAAAGAAGGTCACACTTTCGCAAATTGGAAAGACGCTAATAATAATGTATTAGACGATGCAACTAAGATGCCAGCAGCAGATGTAACATACAAAGCAGTATGGACAGTAAATTTATATAATATTAGCTGGATGGTTGATGGAACTCCAATTTCATCAGGCGAAGTTCCATATGGAAATACGATCGTTCCACCTGCAGACCCTGAAAAAGTGGGATATACATTTGCAGGTTGGTATACAGAACCAGCATTTACAAACAAAGTTACTGAATTTGGCACAATGCCAGCAGAAGAGGCAACATACTACGGCAAATGGAATGTCAATACAGATACAGCTTATGAAGTAAGACACTATAAGAATGCGGTTTCAAGCTTTGATGATCCAGTGTTGTTTGAAACAGAATACTTTACAGGAACTACAGATACACCTGTAACACCAAGTGTAAAAACATACGAGGGTTTTGTTGCACCGGAAACACAGACTGTGACAATTAAACCAGATGGTTCATTGGTAGTAGAATATCACTATGAACGTGCACAATATACTTTGACTTGGGTACGCGGAAATGGTTTGGACAACGAAGTTTATAGTCGAATCTATGGACAACAAATCTTCCCTATTGCCAATCCAGAAAAAGATGGTTACACATTTGGCGGTTGGTACGATAATGCAGAATGCAGTGGCAATAAGATCACATCATTCGGCACAATGCCAGCAGGAAGTGTATCTTACTACGGTAAATGGAATACAGAAACATATAGAATCTCATATGATTATGACGACGGTATCTGGAAAGATGAAGTTGGAACAACTTCATATACAGTGGAAACAGACACATTTGTTTTACCTAAATTAACGAAGACAGGTTACACATTCCTCGGATGGACAGGTTCGAATGGTGAAGAGCCAGAATTAGAAGTTTCTATCGAAAAAGGAACTTTTGGAAATCTTTCATTTGAAGCTAACTTCCAGGCAATCACTTACGATATCGTATTTGATGGAAATGGTGCAACTGAAGGTGAAATGGATAATCAAAGTCTGGTTTACGACAGCGAAGCAGCAGCTTTATCAACAAATACATTCTTAAAAGAAGGTTATTCATTTGTTGGATGGAGCAAAAATGCTGATGGAAGCGGAACAGTATATCGTGATAATGAAAGCGTTCGAAATCTTACAAGTGAATCATCAATCACATTGTATGCAATTTGGAGTATCAACGAATATACAATTCGTTTCAATGGTAACGGCGGTATCACAACGGTAGCGTCAATTACACAAAACTATGGTACAGAGATTGCCAGACCAGAGGATCCATATAGAACAGGTTATCTGTTTGCAGGATGGAGTCCAGAGCTTCCAGAAAAGATGCCAGCAGAAAACATGACATTGATCGCACAATGGACACCAATTACTTACACAGTTAAATTCGAGGCTAATGGTGGAACTGGTACGATGGAACCATTGACATTGACATATGGCGTCGAAGATAACCTCACATTGAATGCCTTTGAAAAAGAAGGATACTCATTCGATGGTTGGACATTTGGTTTACAAACACTGAGTGACGGTCAAAGTGTATTGAACTTAGCTAATACACAAGATGCTGAACTTACATTGACAGCAAGATGGAAGATCAATGAATACAGCATGACTTTCAAACCTGAAAATGGAGAAAATGATACTGTAATTAAGACATATTTTGATCTTGCAGTTACAGAACCAAAGACTCCAATTCTTAGTGGATATCGATTTGATTACTGGATGGATGAAGAAGGTAATAGAGCAACGATTCCTACAAAGATGCCAGCAGTAAATGCTACATATACAGCTCACTGGACATCATATCTTGACTTGTTGTTTGCAATTCCAACTACATCATTTGACGATGCATTGACAAATGATGAGGAAGCATTAATTCTTGATACTGCAAGAATGTACTTCAGACATATGAATGATGAGCAAGTGGCACTATATAAGAGCGAAGCTGAAGACAGTATTTACGCAGAACACTTTGCAAAACTCTACGAAGTAATTGAGGCTGTTTCGCGTCGTAATTTGAAACAGGCAATCATGGATGCAGAAGTGCCAACAAACGAAACATTATATTTAGAACCATATGGACAAATTGCAGAATTAAAGGTATCAGAAGATGTACGTCATGCGGATGTTATCCTTAGGGCGCCAGAAACCCCGGCAATGGAAATGTTGGATATTCCATTTCTTAAGAAACTGTTTGGCTATTCGGAAATCTCAGGCTTGATAATTAACGACACTTTAAGATGTGAAGGAAGTTCATTTGCACAGTTCGATATTATGCTCGCAATAGCATATGAGACAATTGGTTCTAATCCAGATGAGTGGAATCCGGCAGACGAAGAAGGAAATTATGCATATCCAGATAATTCGTTGTCTTCATTTATTGTGTATTTGAAAGATCATCGTAACGAGATTACAATAGAAAAACTCGATGGTCATACAATTAAAGGAACCATTTTAGTTAAAACAGAAGAAGGTGTAGAATACACAGAAGATTATACTCTTGACTTCTTTAATGAATGTCACGATGTAACCTGGGTACTAAATAACGGTGAAGAAAATGATGTGGATTCAACTCCATACGAAGCAGTAATTGTTCCACCACCAGTTGAAAAAGAAGGATATTCTTTCACAGGTTGGACAGACCTTCAAGGAAATCCATTCCAAGAAGGTAAACTCATGGGCAAAGTAGCAGAAACATACTACGCAACATGGGCAGTGAACGAATACACAATCACTTACGACTTGGACGGCGGTTCAATGGAAGGTTCAACTAGTGTGACACAAAACTATGGAACATTAGTGGAAGAACCAACAGCTCCAACAAAAGAAGGTTACACATTTGCAGGATGGGATACAGAAGTTCCAGATAAGATGCCAGCTCAGGATATGACGATCAAGGCACTATGGACAATCAATAGTTACGACATCTCATTCAACGCAAACCAAGGAAACTTTGACGGAGAGACAACTAAAAAAGTAAATGCAGAGTACAAATCAGAAGTAGATAAACCTGCGACAGTACCAACTAGAACAGGTTACACATTTAGAGGATGGTTTGAAAAAGCAAACAACGCAGGAATGGAAGCAGTAGTATTCCCAGTGACAGTTCCTGCAACTGACAAAACATACTTTGCTGGATGGACAGCAAACCAATATAAGGTAACATTAGACACAGCTGGCGGAACATTGGAAGGCGACATCACATACGTGATGGCAACATACGATGACAAGTTCAACTTACCTACTCCAACACGTGCAGGTTACGAATTCGCAGGCTGGTATTACGAAGATGCAAGAATCTTGAATACAGACGATGTGAAGATCACAAAACCAATCACAGTAACAGCGAAGTGGAAGGTTGGACCTGACTACAGCATCAGCTACGAGTTAGACGGCGGTGCTTGGAAAGCTGGTACATTGTTACCAACAACAACATTCAATGTTGAGACAGAAACATTTACATTACAGACACCTGTGAAATCAGGTTACACATTCCTCGGCTGGACAGGAAGCAATGGAACAACTCCAGAAGTGACAGTGCTTGTAGAAAAAGGTACAGTGGGAGATCTTGCATTTGAAGCAAACTGGAAGATTAACGAGTACACAATTACATTCAACTCACAAGGTGGAAGCGTTGTGGATTCAGTGACAGCAGAATACAAGTCAGAAGTTTTAGCTCCAACAGCTCCAACGAGAGATGGATACACATTTGCTGGATGGTATGCGACAGCAGATACTACAGGCGAAGCAGTGAAATTCCCTGTGACAGTACCTGTAAACGGAAAGACATACTATGCAAAATGGACACCAAATAACTATAAGGTGACATTAGATGCAGCAGGCGGTACATTACCAGATGGCGTGACATCTGTTACAGTAACTTACGGTGAGCAATACAACTTGCCAAACCCAAGACGTGAAGGTTACACATTTGCAGGATGGTTCCTTGGTGAAACTAAGATCAACAGCACAGATTCTGTGAATATTACAGAAGATATCACGGTAGTAGCGAAGTGGGAAACAGGTGATTCTTATGAAATCACATACGACTTGGCAGATGGTTCATGGGTAACTGGAACAGTAGTACCAGATCTTTATAATGTAGCGACAGAGACATTTACATTACCATCACCAGTGAAGACAGGTTACACATTCCTTGGATGGACAGGAAGCAACGGTGAAGAACCAGAAGCAACTGTGACAGTAGAAAAAGGAACAACAGGTGACCTTGCATTCACAGCAAACTGGAAGGCAAATACATATGACATGATATTCATGGTTGATGGGGAATCTACGATCGTGAAGGGTGACTACCTCACAGAAGTAAATCCGCCAGAAAGCCCAGAAAAGACAGGTTATACATTTGCAGGATGGTTTGAAACTTCAAATGCTACAGGAGAAGCAGTGGAATTCCCAGTGACAGTACCTGTAGATGGAAAGACATACTATGCAGGATGGACAGCAAATACTTATAAGGTAACATTAGACGCCAAGGGCGGCACAGTAGCAGGAAACGAAACAGTTGTTGCAGTGACATTCGATGACAAGTACAATCTTCCAACACCGACACGAGCAGGTTACAAGTT
>JAZQMU010000088.1:0-7051 GCA_045543595.1 Faecalimonas sp. | reverse complement strand
TTGTGTCCACTGGCACTTAACATATCAATGTTACATTCATCTACATTGATTGGTACCTGTCCAAATGCCTGAACTGCGTCTGTGTGGAATAAAATTCCATGTTCACGACAAATCTCACCAATTTCTTTGATTGGTTGGATCGTACCAATTTCATTATTCGCAAACATAACCGAAACTAAGATTGTTGTTGGTCTGATTGCTGCTTTTAAATCTTCTAACTTTACAACACCATTTTCATCTACATCGAGATATGTTACTTCACAGCCATTCTTTTCAAGGTATTCACCTGTGTGAAGAATCGCATGATGCTCAATCTTCGTTGTAATGATATGGTTTCCTTTTTCTTTGTATGCTTCTGCAGTTGCTTTGAGTGCCCAGTTATCTGATTCTGAGCCGCCTGCTGTGAAATAAATTTCATTTGCCTGTGCACCAAGTGCTTCTGCAATGATTTCACGTTGTTTTGTGATTGCTTCCTTATTTTTTGATGCAAAGCTGTAAACGCTAGATGGATTCCCATAATTTTCTGTAAAGTATGGGATCATAGCTTCCACAACTTCCGGCGCAACCTTTGTAGTCGCCGCATTATCCAAATACACTAATCTGCTCATATAGTATCCTCCTAATTGTTGCACTTCATCTGTATTGAAGTTGCTTTATTTTGAACAGCTTTACTTTCGTCCACAAGCTGTTTTAAATCCATTTCATCTACGGTTCTATTGATACTTTCGTTGATCTTCTGCCACACATATTTCGTCACACAGCCTCCAGCCGCTTCGCATCCTTCTTCGGTTTTCTGCGCTGCACATTCTACCGGCTCCAGACTCCCTTCCAATGCTCTGAGGACGTCACCAACAGAAATCTCGCTCACATCCCTCGCAAGTACATATCCGCCGCCTGCACCTCTGATACTTTTGATAAGTCCTGCTTTTTTCAAAAGTGTCATCAATTGTTCCAGATATCGTTCCGAAATGCCCTGTCTTGCTGCAATACTGCTGATTGAAACAGGTTCCACTTCGCTATATTGTGCCAAATCAATTAAAGCTCGAAGTCCGTATCTTCCTTTTGTAGATATCTTCAAGTCTTCACCTTCTTTTTTAATCCCTACCATTTTACTAGGATTTATTCTTTTTGTAGAATATCACTCTATTTTTGTTCTGTCAATATATGTCCACGAATATGTTTAATTGATATATTTTTATCAGGTGAAACTATGTTTAAAGACAAACTTATTCGCGGAACATTCATACTTACAATCACGGGACTTTCCACCCGTTTTTTAGGTTTCTTCTTTCGTATGTTTCTTAGTCATACATTTGGTGCAGAGCAAGTAGGATTATACCAGCTCATTTTTCCTATTTATGGACTTTGTTTTTCTCTATCCTGTGCTGGAATTGAAACCGCTCTTTCCAGATGTGTAGCACAAAAAATAGCAAAAAATGAAATTCATACGGCCAATCGTTTACTCTTCCAGGCTCTATGTTGCTCCTTATTCTTATCTCTTATACTATCTTTTCTCTTACGCAACTATGCCTCTTGGTTTTCCATTAATATTTTAAATGATAAACGTTGCGAAACACTTCTTTTCGCACTTTCCTATGCATTGCCCTTTGCATCCATACATAGTTGTATCGTAGGATACTACCTTGGGCAAAGGCAAACAAAAATCCCCGCCATCTCTCAACTATTGGAACAGGTTGGCAGAATTGGCACTGTTTATATTATTTACCGGATTTGTTTAAATACTCACAAGGATGCTTCAATTCTTATCGCTGTTATTGGTATTACTATTGGTGAAATTCTTGCCACGCTATATTGCCTTCGTTCCATCCCTTTGACTCCGAGTTTTCGTTTGAATTTGACATCGGAACTATTTTCGCTTGCCTTACCACTGACATCCAGCAGAGTTTTTATGAATGTCCTCCAAAGCATCGAAACCATATCAATCCCTATTCGTCTACAATTGTATGGCTACTCAAAAGGAGACGCTCTCAGTACTTACGGCATCCTGACTGGTATGGCATTTCCTTGTATATTCTTTCCTACTGCAATTACAAGTTCTGTATCTACTATGCTACTTCCTACCGTCGCAGATATACAGGCCACGGATAACAGAAAACAACTAAGTACTTTGATTCGAAAGGTCATTTTATTTGGATTAGGACTTGGAAGTGTTTGTGGTATTGGTTTCTTACTTTTGGGACCATTCATTGGAGATGTATTATTCGATAATGCTCTAGCAGGTTCATATCTTCAAACACTCGCTTGGATTTGTCCGTTTATGTATCTCAACACAATACTCATTAGTGTGATAAATGGACTCGGAAAAGCTTCGCAAACACTACTTATAAATATGATAAGTGTGTCTATAAGAATTGGAGGTGTTTGGTTTGCAATTCCTAAGTTTGGGATGCAAGGATATCTGTGGGGTCTGCTTGGAAGTCAGCTGTTGGCTTGCGGATTGTGTATGCGACAATTGTTTGTTTATATCAAAAAAAGAACCCTTTGAGCAAGGGTTCTTTTTTAATCGTTTTCTATATTACTCAGGTATTCCAAAACATTCTGCAGGTTTCCCTCTCCTGTTTTATAAAAAAACGGATCTTTTCGAATCGTATCATCCTCATTCACAATAAATTGAATGATTTTTTCTCCATCAAAATCATAGAAAGTAAATGTATACTCTGTTCCCATTAAAAATAGTGAGATTCCATCTTTTTGGAATTTATATTTTTTAATCTCTCTTACGATGTATCGAATATCGTCTTTGTTTTTAATCTCGAACACGTTACCATTGTTTCCATTCCGAACAGTAACAGACGACACCTCTGTTTCATGTACAAACCGCAAAAACTTTTTAGGGGCAAACCACCAAACTAAAGCAGCAACTATAATGAAACCAAAAGCAATAGCAAGTCTCTTTTTATTTTTCATAATCGAACACCCCTTTTTGCTTTTATTATATCATAATTCTTATTTGATTACTACAACTTCCACTCCGTTCTCCACGTTTCTAATCGTAATGTTCATCTTATGTAATTCAAATATCTTCTTTGCCAGATATAGCCCTAGTCCCATATGTTTGTCTGAGAAGCTTCGACTTTTATCACTTGTATAGAACATATCGAAAACATGTGGTAATTCATCATCTCCGATTTTTACCCCACTATTTTCGATTGTAAATCTGGTTTTATCAATAGTGATTTCAATGAATCCGTCTAATTGATTATACTCTATCGCATTAATTAATAAGTTCCATATTGCTCTTTCCAGATATTTTTTATCACCGAATATTTCAAAATCATTATTAACTTTTAGTTTTATATCTAAGTTTTTCTCGTCGGACAACAATTCTAGTTTATTCAGTTGTTCCTTAACAATATCTTCTATATGTAACCGTTCTTTTCCGACAAATACATCTTCTGAATCTAGTTTGGAAATGTAAACCATTTCTTTTACAAGTTTGTCCATCTCCTCGGTTTGTCCGACAATCTGTTTTAAATAATATTCTCGCTTAGATTCATTTGTGTTTTCTAATGAATTTTCAGCAAAACCGCGGATAATGCCTAAAGGAGTTTTTAATTCATGGGCAATTGCATTGGTGAAATCCCGTCTCGTCGTTTCCAGTTTTCTTCGCTGTTCATTAAATTTGTTCAAACTCCTCAAAGTAATCCACAAACATGCTGCTATAAATATCGCACTACCTATATAGAGATATTTTAAAGAATTCATTGCTTGCAACAAAGGTGACGCTACATATCGTACATTTATACGCCATTCACGTTCATTAAGCTTCATCGTACCAACAAATTCAACTTGCTCTTCCACGCCGATTTTCTCATAATATCCTCCCGAATCCACCTCATTCCATATTTCTGGAAATTCCTGCAAAAACTCATTATTCAACCATTTTTCATATTCTTGCTTTCCTTGTCTGTAATAAGGGATATCTATGTAGTAACTCATATGTGGATATTCTCCAATTTTTTTCAAATTTTGAATCACAGAAGAATCCGGGTTCACCCACGACCACTTTGTTTTTGTATTTGGAGTTTCATAATCCAATTCATCAATACTTTTCATCTCTTCCGAAGTAAAAAACAATTTAGCCAATTCTCCTGTTTCCTCATTTACATACGCGTGAATACGCCAGTCTGGTCTTTTCTCTTCTAAAGACTCATATGCTTCATTTGCCATTCTGTCTAAAAAAACTTGTTGAAAAAAAGCAAATTCTTCTTCCGAGAAGTATTCTTCCAGATTATAACTATATTCTGCTATCCTAAGCAAACTAGATGTTTGTGCTATTTTTCCACCTTCTCTGGTATAAATTGCTAAAGAAAATCTTTGTTCTTCTTCAACGTCTAGATATCTTCCAGCAGTAGATACTATTTCTTTTAGGAATTCGTTCTCTGAAACAATCAAACTTTGGTCGCCTTTCACAAGTTCACCATGCATCCATTCCAACTCAGAATACACTATATCAATCACTGCATCTAAATTTTGTGAATTTCGCATTTCAAACTTATTTTTCTCCAGTCCTGTAGATAAAATCATAGCCAACAAATAAAACGTTACAAATACCACACCCAAAACTCGTATATACGGCTTCTTTTTCATGTCGTCACCTCCATCTGGTAACCGCTCTTACGAACAGTTTGTATCTTGCAATCACTTTCAGCAATTGCTTGTCTTAGTTTCTTGATATGATTGTCCACGACTCTTTCGTTTCCATCGAAATCATATCCCCAGAAACGAACAAGAAGTTGTTCACGACTAAAGACACGATTAGGATTTTCAAGGAAAAATACTAGCAATTTGTATTCTGTCGGCGCCAACTGACATTCTTTTCCTTTTACAAATACTTGTTGCTTACGTACATCTATTTCAATGTCACCTTTTCTTATTTTTTGTAAAGAATTCATACCTCTGGCACGATTCATAATTGCCAACGCTTTTGCATACAAAATCGGCAAAGAAAATGGTTTTGTGATATAGTCATCTGCTCCAAGCGCATAACCATTTAATTCATCTTCTTCCATCACGCGCGCTGTGATAAAGAAAATTGGCACATCGCTTTTCTCGCGTATTTTTCTGCAGACTGTAAACCCATTTTGCTTTGGCAACATTACATCCAATAGAATCAATTGAAAAGATTGTTCTTCTAATACTTCCAATGCTGTCTCCCCATCTGACGTAATTTCAACCTGCCATTCTTTGCTTGTAAAGTAATCACTGATAGCCTCAGCAAGAAGCATATCATCTTCTACAATTAATATTTTTAGACTCATGGCACATCCTCCATATCATTTTCTAATTTGATTCTATATGACAATTATATCTTTTCTGTATCCTTATTACCAAAATATTTTCAGCAAAAAAGGATTTATATACGCCTCGCTCGCAATTCCTAAAATCATAAAAATAATCACACCTAAACTCTTTGTCCATGTCCATCTCTTTCTTCCCATCCAAAAGTCAATTAAAATCACAAAGACTAATCCATAAAAAAGTATCTGAGGAAATAAACCAACCGCACATAAAACAATGCCCTTTAACTTCATCTGAATTCCTGCCGCCGCAAAAACCGCTCCTCCACAAATGCCGCCCAATAAAGTCAATATTCCCCCATAAATCTCTGTGTATTTCACATATCCCAAAAACGTAACCAAAAGTAACTGTCCTATTCGCTCTCTTAGCAGATAAAATAAGTATTCTTTCTGCTCTATTTCATAAGTTTTCAAAAAGGATAAATTTGATTCATCAAAAACATATAAGTAAGTTTTTGTTTTCATCACATAAAGAACACCAAATAAAAAACCAGTCACTAAAATAATTATTAGTAACTGGTTTCTTTTCAACTTCATTTACACACGCATCCTTCCATCTACCGATGCTTTATTATATGCGTTTTTCTCTTTTAGGTGTATTTTAATGCATAAGCCAGAAGCGCCGCCACGGTTTTGGAATCTTGAATTTCACCTGCATAAATCTTTTCTTTCAATTCCTCGATTGTATATTCCTCAAGTTCAATAGATTCTTCGTCATCCAAGTGTTGCTCTGAAGGAATCAAATCGGTTGCCACAAAAATTTCCACCTTCTCATTACAGAAAGCAACCATACTTCTGGTTGTGATGAGCCACTCCACTTTTCCTGCTTTATATCCCGTTTCTTCTTCCAATTCTCTTGCGACACAAGATGCTCCAGATTCATTTGTTGTATCAAATGCTCCTGCAGGAATTTCCAATGTAAATCGGTCGATAGCATTTCGATATTGTCGAACCATCAGGATCTTACCTTCTTTTGTTACAGGAACTACTGCCGCTCCACCATTATGGTGAAAGAAATCCCAGATTGCAGACTTTCCGTTCACTTCCACATAGTCTTTGTATATTTTCATAATCGTTCCTTGATATGCTAATTCGCGTTTGATTCTTTTAAATTCACCCATGATCATTCCTCCAAAATTTATGTACTATAATTATACTACGTTTTCAAGAAATTGCACATCTCAATATCAACACAAAAAAAGAACCCTTAAACTTAAGGGTTCTTAATTTATTACTTTTATTTCGCGTAGTCTGTAACACGTGATTCACGGATTACATTTACCTTAACTTGACCTGGATATTCCAACTCAAATTCGATCTGTTTCGAAATATTTCTAGCCATCAGTACCATGTCTGCATCAGACACTTGTTCTGGAACTACCATGATACGAATCTCTCTACCTGCTTGAATAGCAAAAGACTTATCGACACCTTTATATTGGTTTGCGATGTCTTCTAATTGTTTTAATCTGTTTGTGTATGTTTCTAATGTCTCTCTTCTTGCACCTGGTCTAGCTGCAGAAATAGTATCTGCTGCTTGTACAATGCATGCGATCAATGAATCCGGCTCTACATCGCCGTGATGAGACTCAACGGCATTGATAACAGTAGCTGATTCTTTGTATTTTCTACAAAGATCAACACCAATTTGAATATGCGATCCTTCTACATCATGATCGATAGATTTACCGATATCATGTAAAAGACCCGCTCTTTTAGCAACTCTAACA
>JAZQMU010000087.1:0-6692 GCA_045543595.1 Faecalimonas sp. | reverse complement strand
AAAAAGAATCTCGAAACCGAGATTCTTTTTATTATTTATACTTCAAATAAAAGATCGCCATAAGATGGCATTGGCCACATTTCTTTATTTACGATCATTTCTAATTTATCTACTGGTGTTCTAAGTTTTTTCATCACCGGAACAACTTTATACAAGTAGAACTCTGCCTGTAATCTTCCTCGCTTCATTGCGGAAGCTTCTTCTGTCACCTTGATCAGCTCTTTTAACGCATTTCTCGTATCTTCCAAAAGATTAGAAGATTCTGTCAAAAGTTCTGACTGCACATTTACCGTAACATCTGCGCAAGCCATTCTCACTTGATTCACAGATGTTGCAAGTGATGTGATGTACTTGATCACTGCTGGAATGATATGCTTACTAGCAATATCAATCATAGAACGGGCTTCGATGTTGATTACCTTCGCATATGTTTCATACTGGATTTCTGCTCTTGATTCCAACTCTGCTTTTGTGAAAACGCCGAATCTTTCAAATAAGTTTACGGATTTATCTGTCACAAGGTGTGGAATAGCTTCTACCATAGTCGCGATATTCGGAAGCCCTCTTCTAGCTGCTTCTTCCACCCATTCATCGGAATATCCATTACCGCTGAATAAGATTCTTTCATGTTCCGTAGCATATTCTTTGATCAGATCATGAACACCCATTGAGAAATCTTCCTGAGCTTCCAGATAGTCACATGCATCTGCAAATGCTTCTGCCACGATCGTATTCAACACGATTGTTGAAGCCGCAACAGAGTCTCTGGAACCTACCATACGGAACTCAAACTTATTTCCCGTAAATGCGATAGGCGCTGTTCTGTTTCGGTCTGTCGCATCTTTTGCGAAATCAGGAAGTGTATTTACCCCTGTATCCAAACGCTCTCTCTTAATACTATGTGTCGCCGAACCTGTACTCACAAGCTGAGAGATAACATCTTCCAGTTGGGCACCAAGATATACGGAAATGATAGCAGGTGGTGCTTCATGAGCCCCCAAACGATGATCGTTCCCCACATCTGCTGCCGATTCTCTAAGAAGTTCTGCATGTCTGTCGATAGCTCTTAATATACAGCATAAAATCAATAAAAACTGAATATTATCATGTGGCTTTTTACCTGGATTCAAAAGATTGATTCCGTCGTCTGTATTGAGAGACCAGTTGTTGTGTTTACCAGAACCATTTACTCCTGCAAATGGTTTTTCATGAAGAAGACAGTGTAAATTGTGACGATATGCCACTTGTTTCAATGTTTCCATCACCAATTGATTGTGGTCTACTGCCACGTTGCATTGTTCGTAAATTGGCGCCAACTCATGTTGTGCTGGTGCAGCTTCGTTATGTTGTGTCTTTGCCGTAACACCCAATTTCCACAACTCTTCATTGACATCTTTCATAAATGCTGCGATACGTTCACGAATCGCACCAAAATAATGATCATCCAACTCTTGTCCTTTTGGTGGCATTGCACCAAAAAGAGTACGTCCTGAGAAAACCAAATCTTTTCTCTTAAGATACATATCTCGGTCAACCAGGAAATATTCTTGCTCTGCACCTACAGATGGAGTTACCTTCTGAGATGTTGTATTTCCAAACAAACGAAGTAAACGAATAGACTGTTTGTTAATTGCTTCCATAGAACGAAGAAGTGGTGTTTTTTGATCCAGAGCTTCACCTGTGTAAGAGCAGAATGCAGTTGGAATATAGAGGATTGCGCCCTTTCCTGATGGATCTTTTTTAATAAACGCAGGCGAAGTACAATCCCACGCAGTATAACCTCTTGCTTCAAATGTAGCTCTAAGTCCACCTGATGGGAACGATGACGCATCCGATTCCCCTTTAATCAAAGCTTTTCCTGAGAATTCCATTAACACTTTTCCATCTTCTCTTGGCACAGAAATAAAAGCATCATGTTTTTCTGCAGTTGCACCTGTAAGTGGCTGAAACCAATGTGAATAGTGAGTTGCACCTTTTTCGATTGCCCACTCTTTCATTTCATACGCTACTGCATCTGCAATAGAAGCTTCCAATTCTTTTCCTTCCTGAATGGTGCGCTTTAATTCTATGTACACGTCCTTTGGCAAACGTTCCTGCATAACAGCATCGTTAAACACATTTTCGCCAAAAATCTTTGCTACCCCTTTAAATTCGCTCATACTTTCATCCTTCCGTGTATAAAATATACATTAAAAATACTCTAATTCCCAATAAAATGCAAGAAAAAAGAATCTCCCGAAAGAGATTCTTTTTTATGTAGATAACTTTTATTATGCTTTATTTACAGATCCAAATAATTCCATTTTAGCTTTAACTGTAGCCTTGATTCCTTCTACACCTGGAGCTAAGATTTTACGTGGGTCAAATCCTTTACCTTGTAAATCTTTACCAGCTTCGATGTATTCACGTGTTGCTGCTGCAAATGCTAATTGACATTCTGTATTAACGTTGATCTTAGCAACACCTAAATCGATTGCTTTTTTGATCATGTCTTCAGGAATACCTGTACCACCGTGAAGTACTAATGGCATATCTCCTGTTAATTGTTGGATTGCATCTAATGTTTCGAAGCTTAATCCTGCCCAGTTTGCTGGGTATTTTCCGTGGATGTTACCGATACCTGCCGCTAACATAGAGATTCCTAAATCAGCGATTGCTTTACATTCATTAGGATCTGCGCATTCGCCCATACCTACTACACCGTCTTCTTCTCCACCGATTGCACCAACTTCTGCTTCAAGAGACATTCCCTTTTCTTCACAAATTGCTACTAATTCTTTTGTTTTTGCAACGTTTTCTTCGATTGGATAGTGTGAACCATCGAACATGATTGAAGAAAATCCTGCTTCGATACATTTCATACATCCTTCGTAGCTGCCGTGATCTAAGTGAAGTGCTACAGGAACTGTGATTTTAAGTTCTTCTAACATTCCATTTACCATACCCACAACTGTTTTGTATCCAGCCATGTATTTACCTGCACCTTCTGAAACACCAAGGATAACTGGTGAATTACATTCTTGTGCTGTAAGTAAAATGGCTTTTGTCCATTCTAAGTTGTTAATATTGAATTGACCTACTGCATAATGACCTGCTTTTGCTTTTTGAAGCATTTCTTTTGCTGATACTAACATAAATGTTACCTCCAAATAAATTAATTGCCCATAAAGTGAGCCTACACACTTTATTATTATAGCTTATTCCCCTTTTTTTTACAAGGGGTTTTCACTATTCTTCCGCTTCCGATCCAACCATGATCGTAAGAGCTTGCTTCTTGTTGCGGATACGCACAACACTGTGTTGTCCGCCAAATTCACCATCCAATGTCCATGGAATTTCCTCATTTGCCTCCAACAAAAGTTCTGACGCTTTAAACGAGCACACATACTGACTTTCTATTTTTTCTAACAAGAGAGAGGAGAGAATTTCCTGAAGCTCTTTGATTTTTTTAGGGCGTTTGATCAAAGTAACTTCAAACTCGCCATCATCATATTTCACATCTTTTCCACTAATATTACGGAAACCTCCAACGGACTTAGAGTTTGAAATCATGCCAACTACAAACTCATCTTCAATCACAGTATCTCCACAAGTAACCTTGATGTGATAAGAAGGAATATCAAGTAAGCGCTTAACCCCTTCCAATACATAAGCGGAATGTCCTAATATATTTTTTAGTTTTTGATCTGTCTGATACGGCACATCCGTAAAAAGACCAAATGCTGCCACATACACAAACACATCTTTATTAAATCTTCCCACATCACAGGCAAACGGATTTCCATTCACAATAGCATCTGCTGCCTCCAATACATCTTTTGATATGTGAAGACTGCTTGCAAAATCATTTGTTGTACCTGCCGGAATGTACCCGATAGGAATTCTCTTTGATGGCGGACGCTTCATCATCCCTGTAACCACTTCATCCAAAGTGCCGTCGCCACCGCTACACACAAGTATATCGTACCCGTCTTTCATTTTTGCCACTTTATGAAGCGCATCATGATAACGTTGGGTAGGATAAATAACCACCTCATAATCTGCCTTTACGAAAATATCCACAACATCAGACAATTTAGACTTTACAATGCCTTTTCCTGCGTTTGGATTATACACGAACAACATTCTTTTCATCACGTTTCCTCCTGTCATTCATAAATTCAGCTTGATATAGGAAAAGAGCATATCAACGTATATGCTCTTCTTTCTTTATTGCATTAAATATTGTTCAATTGCACTTACTGCAGCTTCTTCATCTTCACCAGTTGCAATTACAACCACTTCATCACCGCTGCAAACACTAAGTGACATCATCCCCATAATACTTTTTGCATTTACTTTTTTTGTTCCAACTTCAATATGTACTGTGCTGGCAAATTGGCTTGCTTTCTGTACAAGCATTGCGATTGGACGAGCTTCAAGTCCTTCTTCACGGCAAACTGTTACTGCTCTTTTTACCATTTCCCTTCCTCCTTCAGCATCTCTGCTATTTCACTAAGTTTCCTTAGTCTATGGTTTACCCCTGACTTTCCAAGCGGAGTTGACAGTAAACTGCCTAACTCTTTCAAGCTTGCATTCGGGTAAGCTAAACGTATCTCTGCAATCTCCTGCAAATTTTCCGGAAGTTTTTCCAGCCCTATTGTTTTTTGGATAAACTGGATGTCTTCCGTCTGCTTCACTGCTGCAGATACCGTTTTATTAATGTTTGCGGTCTCGCAGTTCACCATACGGTTTACTGAGTTTCGCATCTCTTTTAAAATACGTACATTCTCTAGTTCCATAAGAGCCACAGGTGCTTCCATAATGTTTAACAAGTCAACTATCTGTGAACCTTCTTTTAAATATACAACATACGATTTCTTTCGATTAATAACCTTTGATTCCAACCCAAAACTATTAATCAACTCTCGAATCTGCTCTGCCTTACTTTCCGTAGTGCAGACAATCTCGATATGGTACGATTTTTCCGGATTGTTGATAGATCCACCCGCAAGAAAGGCACCTCTTATAAATGCTCTTTTACAGCAGCTTTTCTGAACAATCAAGTTCTTCACCATAGAATACTCTTCTATGATATCGCCCTCACTATCGATCAATTTTGACGCTTGCAATACTTTCATAGCGTCCTCATGCCTCTTTACAATCGTCGTATAAGACACATTCTCTGTGCTTCGATTTCGAGAGACAAAAGTCTCAGTTTCTATATTAAATGTTTTTTTCAATAATGTAAAGTACTTTCTAGCCACTGACACATTTTCCGTACGCACTTTTACCGAATAATGATTTCTACTATCGATAGATACTTTGCCGCACATACTCACAATGGCAGCTATTTCGGCAATCTGGCAATGTCTTCCTTCATTCCAATGTCTGGACAATTCTTCCTTTGTTTTTGCCGAAAATGACAATTCCTGACCACTCAACATTTCTATTTTAAAATTCTCCTACACGTTTTACTTCTGGCTCCAAAGTAACTCCAAATTCTTCCTGTACCCGTTCAGACACTCGTTTCATCAGTTCTACAATATCAGCCGCTGTCGCATTATCTTTATTAATTACAAATCCGCAGTGTTTTTCAGAGACCTGTGCTCCTCCTACTTGAAAACCACGGAGTCCTGCATCCTGAATCAGTTTTCCTGCGAAATAACCTTCTGGTCTTTTAAAAGTGCTTCCCGCACTTGGATACTCTAATGGTTGTTTTGTCGTGCGCTGCACTCTGAGTTCATCCATTTTTGCCTTAATTTCTTCTCTGTTGCCTTTTGAAAGTTTCACATTTGCTTCCAACACAATGTAATCTTTTTTAGCAATAATGCTTGTACGATATCCCAATTCCAATTCTTCATTTTTCAAAACGAGAATATCTCCTTCTGGGGTAAGAACAGTTACATCCACAAGAACATCCTTCATCTCTCCGCCATAGGCACCAGCATTCATCACAACTGCACCGCCCATAGTTCCTGGAATTCCAGCTGCGAACTCAAACCCTTGAAGTTCATGCTCCAAAGCCACATTGCCAATTCTTGATAACAATGCACCAGCTTGTACAGTAATACAGTCCTCTTGCACAAAAATCGCTGACATTTCTTTATAAATCTGAATCACAACTCCTCTAAAGCCTTTGTCTCCCACCAAAAGATTACTTCCATTCCCTAATACATAGTATGGAAGGTTTTCTTTTTTACACAAAGCAACTGTTTTTCTTACTTCTTCCACAGAATTAGGAACCACAAAATAATCTGCAGGCCCTCCCACTCTGAATGTTGTATGTTTTTTCATTGGTTCATCCAGATATACTCTGTTTTCATCTATAAAAGTAAGCACCTCTCTATAAAAATGTGAATTCATTGATTCTCTCCTTGTTCCACGTAGTTATTACATCATACAATAAACTGCCTCCAAATTCAACGCACACTTGCAAATTTACCCAAAATGCGTTATATTAGATTGAAATATATAATTTTATTTTTACAAAGGAGTGATATAACAAGTGGACACGAGTGCCGCCTGGCAAATTATTGTATTAATTATTTTATTATTGTTATCTGCATTTTTCTCATCTGCAGAGACGGCTTTGACAACTGCGAACAAAATCAAGATGCGTTCATTGGCCGAAGAAGGAAACAAACACGCAGACACTGTTTTGCATGTGACAGAAAATTCATCAAAGATGTTAAGTGCCATTTTAATAGGTA
>JAZQMU010000086.1:0-17079 GCA_045543595.1 Faecalimonas sp. | reverse complement strand
GAAGACCTTCAAACCGCTTTTGCTGAAATAGAAAAATACAAAGAAATGGTTGTAAGACATAGTGAAGATACAGGTAGAACGATTGCCTATAGTATTTTTAAAGCGAACAGTGAATCTGCAGTCAAAGACAGACATCCACATCAAATGGAGACATATTTATGTGATGAACAAGGTCAATTTATTCATCCAAATGCTGTTAGATATTTCTTGTATCAAGCATTAGAAATGATTAAGCAAGAAAAGACGCTTGTTGATAAAGAGAATAAAAAGAAAGAAAAATTCTTTGATGATTTTTATAACATTTTTGATGATCCAAAGACAGATGACGTAGAAGGTGTTGATCAACTTGCTGAAAGAAAACTAGACAAAAAGACACAACAGGAAATGAAAGATCAATTCCGTTTGTATATCAGTGAAACTGATAAATATAGAACAAGTAGTGTGCTTGCAGAAGTACTTAGAGAAGGTATTGATTATATTTCGAGTCTTTGCGATGCATTCCAAAAATTCTATGCTTCATTTGACAGCAGAATTGAAAGCTTGAATAGTAAAGTCACTTCATTGGGGAAAAAATATGCAAACACAGCTGGAAGAACAACAAGATATGTGTGTGCATCACCAGTATGTCTTGAAAAATTGCTTGCAGAAATGCCTTATACAGGTAATACGATTACAATTGATAAAGAACTTGCAGAAAACATTTATTCAAAAGTTCGTAATTATGCAATGTTAAAAGATAAGCCAGAAGATGAAGCAGGGACATATTTTGTGGAAATTTTTGAAAAAGGTATCATTGGTTATTTCAAAAAGTCATTGATGGAAGTATATGGAACAAATGTAAATATGGACATTATTGCGGCTCTTGAAAAAGAAGCAAAATTGGAAAAGAAAGAATATGATAGTGCAAAAATTGAGCAATATGTTAAGCGAGTGATTGCTGAAACAAGAAATCTTTCTCATCCATTTATAGAAAGTCCATTGGGCGAACAAAAAGAACCAATAGCTGCGTGTACATATAATAAGTATTTGAATCCAAAAGATGATTCACCGAAATCTATGTTAATTGCTTCGGAATTGGGAAATTATGGAGGAGTACCAGATGAAGATATTCCACTTAACATGATTATGTTCTATCAATCAATTTATGGTCTTAGAGCAAATAGGTTATCTAAATTTGCACCTGGTTCAGAAGCTGATAATCGTCCAGATGGTGAATATTTCAAGGCTTATTATGAGTTGGTAAGTCAGATTAAACCGAAATCAGATAAAACACCAGTCATTACACCGCATATTGATAGAAATTGGCATATTATCACATGTTTACCTGACTTGGATGAAAATAATGAAAGAAAACAAAAGAGACAGATTTACAGAGCATTTGCTCTCGGAATGATTTTTAATTTAATCCGTTATAGAAAGATTTCTGAAGGAAAGTATTTATATCGTTTACAATTAAATGGTATTGAAACTGAAGATTTTGTGGTTTCAAATGGTACACCTTGTGATCATTATTATGAAGTTTTAGATGCTCTAACAATTAATCCTGTAGTTGTAAAATGTATTTTGAATTACATGAGCAATAAATTTGATAAAGAAAGAAATAATACAGGAAAAATTAGTTTTGAGGCTAGTGCCCTTAAAAAGCAAATAGACAAACTTAGAACAGATGAGTTTGATAAAGAAGGATTAACAATTTTTGATATGGCTTTATTGTTAAAAGTATCTACTCCAGCTGCTGAGTTTGACAAAAAAGTTGGAAAAGAAGTTATGAGAGAAATTCTCCAGATTATTTACGATTATATGAGCACAATCATTTTGGGGGATGATCTTGATAGGGTATATGGAAATTTTGTTTTTGAACAATTACAGAAGTTTGAAGCAAACATTGCATGGTATTTAGAAAAATGGAATGATAATTTCAGCGATTATATTGATGATCTTATGCAGATTGCAGATAATGATGTCGAAAACAAAGGTTTGTATGATATTCATGACAAAGTAGTAGATTTAATAGAAAAATCTATGGAACTTAGAAAATAAAAGATTTTACGGAGGCGATGAAAAATGCATACAGTAATTATACTAAGTAAGCACTCATCGGACTTGCTGAAAGACTTTAAATTTCTTTTTAAACCATTTTTAGACAAAGGAAGCATTAGTTTTTGTGATTGGAATGAGTCAGGAACAGATATTTTATCATCTGTTCCAGACTTATATAATTTAATAAAGGGAAAACAGGAGTGGAGAGCAATTATATTAGGAACGGATTCAATGAGAGAACATCCATTACCTTATGTTGCAGATGAAAAAAATCCTTTTGATTTTCCGGAAGAGTGTAATGAAGAATCCATTCCAAAAGAAAGCAATGTTCCTGTTATTCGTCTGGCACACATGATATGTGGTTATCCAATGTCAATGGTTAAGAATTTTGAAAAAGGTTTTGAATACATTGATGAGAATAATGGTAAACTGACAAAAGTCAGAGAATCTGAGTTAACAAGTGAAATGCTGTTCCAGTTAACTGATATTTATGGAGACGGTCTGAAACCAATATATATGGAAGAAGTTGTACCCGAAGAAATGAAGAGAGCACAACAGAAATTGATTGATAAATATGAATTTCAAGATGTACGACCACGTGAAGTAATGTTTATTTCAACCAGGAAACACTCAATAGATGAAGAAAATGTTATGACATCTTGGAAAACGCAACTTGAGATGTCGAGTTCCAATTTCTGTGCAAGAAATAAGTACCCAAATAACTGTCGGTTCATGTGTTATGATATCACGAACGCAGAAAATAGTAGATATATGCGAGAATTGATTGAGTTTTGGTTATCCGTTTTGACTGTAGCGATTAACAGAATTCCAGCTAGTTCACTTCAAGCATATAGAGTTTATCGTTTGGGTGTTGAAATCTCAACAAAAGAAATGGATCTTTTATTGAATGAACACCTCGATAAAATGGAAGCAGCGTATCAATTTGTACAAGATCGTATGAGAATGAAGCCAGAATATTCTTTTGAACCTGAAGATGAATTGGTTGAAGTACAAGATATACCAGTAATTTTTGAGGGTAGTTCAGGAAAAGAGTTAATGATTGATACAAGTTCGGTAGGATTAAGTAAAGACTGTCCAAAAGACGAAATGATGTACTGGATACAGCAAGTTAATGAAAAACAAAGAAATATCGATTGGTATTTAAAAGAACCTAGAAAAGCTATTGACAAAGCTGCTCAATACATGAAAGACCGTGCCGATAGTTTTTATGGAGAGGAATATGAGTTAGACCGTTTTCAATTGGCAGATTTAAATCAAGAAATTGAAAGATTGGAGCAAGAAATGCTTTCTTGTGATACACAAGGGATTATTGATGAAAAAAAGATAAAAGAAACAATCAAGGATGTTGATAAGAAAGTAAAAAAAGATATTTCTATAAGAATGAACAAAAAAACAATAATCTTCATGGGGTTATTAGCTTTTTCAGCTTATTTTATTGGTTTTATTCCATATCTTTATGGTTCGGCTGTTGAAGGTGGAAAAGTATTTGGTGCTTCAGTTGTGCTATTAATCAGTGCGTTGTTGGTTTTAGCATTAGGTGGTTTGGTTTCGCTCTTGGTTTTACGGAAACGTATAACAAAGAGCATGGATGCTTTTAATCATTCAATCAAACAGATGATTAACAGTGTTAATACCACATCGAAAAAGTTCGGTGATTATTTTTCTACAGTATGTTCCTACATGAAAGCACAGTCAGTTTTAGCTGGAATCAAATTGAAAGGCGATTCTATGTCTTCAGAAAGATTTGTTTTAAGAGCTCATAAACAAGCGTTGGCTCTTTCGATTAATCAAAGTTTAGAGATTGCCGCTTCATATGGAATAAAGAGAAATGCAAATGCAATTCAAAGTGTAGTTGGATTCTTTGATGAAAAGAAATTACCAAAGTACAATAACCTCTATTATTTTGTGATGAATCGTGAAGTACAAAATATTCCGCTTAACGATACTGGAGATTATGTAACTTCTCCATATACATTTGTAGCTAAATTAGATATTGTGCGTGAGGATATTTTTGATGACGTGAAAGGAGATAATTGAGATGAACACTGTAATTCAAATTATTAAGTGGGTTCTCTGGGCTCTACCTTTTATACTTTTCTGTTTGTCATTACTCGAGTCTAATCTACATAAGACTGAAAGATGTAAACAAATCATGATGCCATTAGTTGCATTGGTATATTGCGTTTCGGTGTTAATTTTTTTGAATGATATCAATAACTGGATTTTGAAGATTTTTGATACTCTTAAAAAATTTGTGCCATTTTTGTCTCAGTTAAATGTAGAAAGTATATTAATATATATTTCAAATGCGTTAATAATTTTAGGATTCATATTTGTTAAAAAGATGATTTTACCTATGTTAAAGGCTATTTGGGGAAAATCGCACAATCTGATTGAGATGACAGCAGGACGTTTTTACGAATATGAAGAAGATATTGATAAATGGTTGTTAAAGAAAGAGTATGGGCAAGTAAAAAGTTATTATAAAGGGATTTATTATGCCGCAATCATTACATCAACGAGCATTTTAATTCTTTCAAAATTATATCCCAAAGCAATGTGTTTTCAAACAATGCTTTATCCTGCTATTGGGATGATAATAATAGGAGAAGTGGTAAATATTCTTTCGGGTATTACCAAAGGAGAGTTTGTTGAAAATATTCTAGGTGAAGATGAAGAATCTTATAAAATTGCAAACTATGGTTTGCTTCGTGATATCTTAAGAGGATTATTTGATAATCGTGTTTTATACGATGCCACGATGGATGATGGTTTAGATATTGCAATAAATTTTGAAACCTTAGATGAAATGTGTAGTAGCGAAAACCAAACTGTAGCAAATCTGGGTGAGTATTTTAGAAGATTAAAAGAAAACGGAGAAGATATAGATGCGAATTATGCAAAAAGTACTTTGAATTTAGTGCAAGGACAAAGTACCCTGTTTTGTAATCCGTTTTATAAAGATTTAACACATTATGTTATGTTCCCAATGATTAAACATTTGATGAAATATCGCAAATGTTTAGTGATTATGGGAAGAGATTCTTCGACTGATGATGTGAAGGAATGGTTAGAGCAAGGTATCTATGAGTATGTACATACTGATAGCTTGTGGAAAGTTGATGTTTTAAATAAAACATCAAGAGAAACAGATATAGGAATTATCAAATTTAGTGACCTTTACAATTTAGAAATTCAAAAAAATAACGAGGAATTTTTAAAGAGAGTAGGCTTTGTATTTCTTGTAGAACCATCACGATTATTAGCTACAGGACAGATGGGATTAAGTCTGCTTGTAAATTATTTTGGACCAAATTTTGATGACGTTGTTTATGCTGCTTGTGATCGGAATTGCGACGGTCTAGTTGATGCATTGTCTCACACTTTAAAAACAAATATAACAGAAGTAGCAGCTACTTTGAAAAGCGGGTCTATGACATCTGTTATGTGTTGGGAAGCCGACGGTCCGTATATGCATCATAAAATATTTCCCAATATCTCTAGGTATTTAGGAATTGGTACAGAAATCAATTCTGTGGCTATGAAGTATCAAATCGCAAATACTAGTTGGATAAGCAGTGATAAGTTTCCTGTTTTAGACATTAAGTGGATTGCAGGACAATATTACAAACGTATTTGTGATTATACGAATCTTCCAATTAGTCAGGAGGCATTTAATAAGGCGTTTCATGTAAATTCGAACTTGTGGAATGCGAAAGTAAATAAGAATTCCTTTTTAGTAGTAGAAGATGAATTCCAAAATCTTTTTGAGATGGTAAGAGTATTTGCCACAAGAGCAAAACAGCAAGGTTTTATAAATGTAATCAGTGAACATTACCTTTTAAGAGATTATATGCTAGATAATGTGCAGACATTTATTGCAGACCCTAAAGCAATTCCTACAATTGTGGCTGATTATGCGCGTACAGAACGTAATACCGTTTTGAAATTGGTTATGCGTATGACAGAAACACAGGTTAGTGAAGAGGAGATTAAAAATGCATTAATGATTAGTGGAATAAGCTTTGAGGATCCATTTGTGACACTGAAAGAGTTGATTTACAAACATTGTACTGTGAATGAAATCAACATAAGAGTTTATTTCCGCGAAAAATTAATGGAAGATGCGCTTCGAACAGAAGTGAAAAAGTACTATTCGATTGAAGGGGAAACAGAAATAGCAGATTATGCTAAAAATTTAAAAAACGCATATTATATAGCAGAAAATGAAAAAGGCGAATTGTATCATATAGGTGCAAAATTGTATGGGCAAGTATTTCAGGCAATGATCCCAGGTCAATTTTTGACATTTACCGGGAAATATTATGAGGTACAAGCTATAACTCCTCAAAATGGTGTAGTTGTTCGAAGAGCAGCAGATCACATTTCAGGAAGAAAATACTATAGACAGTTACGCGCAGTGACACTTTCTGAATGGAAAGATGATAACAACGTAGGGGGGCAGAAGAATATTGCCAATATTCAAATTGATAAAGGTTATTGCAAAATTGGAGTGGAAACAGAAGGTTATTTGGAAATGTCGTCTTATGAAGATTTTAAGACAGCAAGAAGAGTAGTGGTAAGTGGAATTCCAAAACGTTCTTATCGAAATAAATTGGTGATGAAAATCAAACTGCCTGATGCTAGTGAAAAAATTCGTTATACAATTTGTATATTGCTCAATGAAATTTTCCGAACAACATATCCAGATGCACATCCATACATCTGTGCAGTAATGAAGGTTGTGAACGAAGATACGCTTTCAGATAATTTGCGAGATATTATGTATACGCTGAATACAGAAATGGATTCCGATTGCATTTACATTGTAGAAGACAGTGAAATTGATTTGGGATTGATTGATTCTGTTGAAAGAAATCTAGAAAGATATTTTGAATTGATAACAGAATTGTTGATGTGGCATGATGAAAAAATGCATGAAAAACCAGAAGAAGAAAGTTCTGAAGAATATGTTCCTGAATTTGATTCTATTCTTGAAATGAATTCAACGAGAAAGAAAGGTTTCTTGAAGCGTGTTTGGGATAAGATTAAAGGTATATTCTCTCGTAAAAAGAAAAATGAAGAAGTACAAGAAGACGCAGTGCAAGACCAAGTGAAAGAAGAATCACAAGAAGAAACAACACAAGAAGAATCGCTTAAAAAAATGCTTCAGAAAGATTGCCAGTTGGATATTGAAGGAGAAGATGAAGAATTACTTATGCCAGAGGACGAGTTTTACAGTTGGTCTGACTATCAGAAGAAGTGCTTTTTGAAATTTGGCTATGAAGATTTTGTAGAGAATTTGGATTTCAACGGAGTAGTTAAATATTTCAAAAAATTTGGATATGATTATAATCCACTGAATCAAGTGAGAAGTGGTGATAAGATTATTGAAGAATACGAAAAAACATATAATCCTCAAAAATCAGGTGCACATTTCTGTGATTTCTGTGGGGTTGAGTTGATTGGTGGAGAATATGAAGTATTAAAAGATGGACGTGAACGCTGTAATCGTTGTTCAATGACTGCACTTCGTACAGGTGAAGAATTTAAAGAAGTATTTAAAACTGTAATGCGCAACATGGAGATATTCTATGGAATTAAGCTTAATGTAGCAATTAAGGTGCGTATGACAGATGCAAAGAAAATTGCAAAACATGTAGGTGAAACATTTGTCGCGACACCAGGTTATGATGGAAGGACACTTGGTTTTGCACAAAAAGATGCAAGTGGATATAGCATATATATTGAAAATGGTTCACCCAAATTAGCTGCTATGGCTACTATAGCACATGAAATAACTCATATTTGGCAGTACCAAAATTGGAATGATAAAGAGATAATTTCAAAGTATGGTAAGCAGAATCAATTAGAAGTATATGAGGGAATGGCAAAATGGGTGGAAATTCAATATTTGTATTACTTGAACGAAATCGCCTACGGAAAACGTCGGGAAATCATGACCCGATTGAGAAATGATTCATACGGTAAAGGCTTCATTAAGTATTCTGAAAAATATGCTTTTTCATATTCACAGGAAAAGAAAAGAACACCATTTGAAGAAAAACCACCGTTGTAAGTAGTGAGTGTTTTATAATGAAAAACCACGATGCAAAAGAAAAGGATGAGAGAAATGAAAAATATAAAAACTAATATGCTGGCACTGATAATCCTAGTATCGGCAGTTGTGTTATGTGGATGTGGAGATAAAGGCGAAATAAAAGGCCTCATTAAAGATTTTCAAATGTCATGTAATGAACTAGACATCAATGGTATGCTAGAGTGTCTTAATCCAGAAGTTGAAGAAACGATAAATTCGGCGTTTGGCTTAGTTGGATTGTTTACAGATGTTAGTACAGAAGAAATGCTAGATGCCATTTCCGAATTCCTGGTTGGAGACGGGCAAGGTGGTGGAATAGAATTTTTTCAATCTATCAAAATTGAAGCCGATGAACTGGAAGTGGAAAAGAATTCGGCGTTAGTGAATGCAACAGTTTCTTATGAGATTTCTGGAGAAGTGTCTGAAGAGCAAGTTGAAATAACATGTAATTATACAGATGTTGAAGAAAAATGGTACATCTCTGATTGGAAATTCATAAATTAATCTGTTTTATGGGATAATAACGAAGGAAGTGCTAGCAAATGACAAGGTTAGAAAATAAAAGAAGAAAAAGAGAGAATAATATTTTCATAAGAATATGCAGTAATTTAGTAGGCTTTGTCTTTTTGTTGGCAATTGTAGCAGGTACTTTATTAGATAAAGAGAATGATTATAATTCTCAAAATGATAAAGTGAGTAACTATAATTATGAGCAAGGCGATTTTTTAAATGACACTGATTCAGAACAATATGCCAGTGTTAAAACAGAAGACGTATCGGAAACACCAGCTGAAACTGTGTTTAGCGATTATGATGAAGTTATATTTTCAGCGGGAGATATTCCAGCATATTCAGGAAGTGATTATGTAGAGGTCAACCATAATGTTCCTGGATTTGATATTGATAATTTGTTAAATGAATCGTTTGAATATTATAGTGATCTGGATTCTTTGGGTAGATGTGGAGTGACGTATGCCTGTGTTGGTACAGATATAATGCCGGTGGAGGAACGAGGGGAAATAGGACCAGTAAAACCATCAGGATGGCATACTGTTAAATATGATATCGTGGATGGTAAATACTTATACAACAGATGTCACCTCATAGGATATCAATTGAGCGGGGAAAATGCTAATGTAAATAATTTGATTACGGGAACCCGCCAGATGAATGTAGAAGGTATGTTGCCTTTTGAAAATATGGTGGCGGATTATGTGACAGAAACTAAGAACCATGTTATGTATCGTGTAACGCCTATCTATGAAGGGAATAATTTGCTTGCAACAGGTGTGCTGATGGAAGGTTACTCTGTAGAGGATAGAGGAGCCGGAATATGCTTTAATGTTTTTGTTTATAATGTACAGGATGGAATTAAGATTGATTACTCAGACGGAAATAGTGAACTGCTGGAAGAGACAAATTTAGAATCACTGCTTGTAGGAAATGAATTGGGATTAATGCTAGATTCTGAATTAGATACAACAGAGGACTTAAAACTAGAATTAGAACCAGAAGTAGCACAAGGACAAGCGCAAAAACTAGAGCCAGAGATACCAGAAGTAAAAGGGAAGTATGCTGTAAATGGTAGGAATGGCAAGATTCATATAGTAGGTGATTGTTCGGCTACCGGTACTGGAGCTAATGCAATGAAAGAACCCGTTTATTTTGAGACATACGACAAAGCTGAAATGTATTCTCAAAATATGTTCCCAGAACAGAATAAAATAAAATGCGGTAATTGTTGGTAAATTATGTGTTTGAAAATAGACATGTGTGTTAAGCATGTCTATTTTTATTTGATTCAAGATAATCTTTGTCAACAAATACTTTAAGGTGTATAATGGGGGTGTTTATTAATTGGGGTGAAGGGAGTAATCATGGAAAACAGTAAGAAAAATATATTATGGCTTCACATTTCGGTTATGCTCTTTAGCATCTCAGGAGTGGTGGGGCAGTTCGTGGAAGTGCCATCGGTACTTGTTGCAATGGGACGAGTTATCTGTTCATCAATTATCTTGTTTTCTATTGCAAAAGTGAAAAAGGATTGTTTGAAATTAGAAAGTAAAAAAGACTATCTTTTGATCATTTTTACAGGGATTGTGTTGGCGGCTCATTGGACTACATTTTTTCAATCGATCCAAGTGTCATCGGTTGCCATTGGAACGATCACGTTTTCAACATTCCCACTATTTATTACTTTTATAGAACCAGTTTTATTTAAAGAAAAAATTCGAATGAAAAGCATCGTATCAGCAGTTATTCTACTGATAGGTGTGCTTATCACAATTCCGGAGTTTTCACTGGAAAACAATGTGACGATCGGTATTATCTGGGGAATGGTCAGCAGTTTGACCTATGCAGTGATCACATTGGCAAATCGTTATTTCTCAAAGAAATATGTGGGACGAGTTGTGTGCCTGTACGAACAGGGGACAGCAGCGATCGTTCTCTTGCCAGCGGCATTCTTAGTGCCAGCAGTTTGGAGACCACAGGATATCGTGGGAGTGGCATTTATAGGATGTTTTTGTACTGCATTTGCATATTCTCTTTATGTGTCGGCGCAGAAGGGTGTCAGAGCGCAGACTGCAGGAATTATTTCTGGAATGGAAACGGTGTATGGAATTGTGTATGCGTTTATTTTCTTAAGCGAAGTGCCAAGTGTGAGGGAGATTGTAGGTGGAACAATTATTTTGAGTGTTGCGCTGTTGACTTCGTTGGAGAAAAAGTAGAAAAATTTTGAGGGATAAAAAGATGTGGTTGTGGAAGTCCAAGACCACATCTTTTTTATGCAATATATATTTTAGATTACTTGACGCACAGTCGTAATGCGACTATAATGAAACTACATATCTAGGGACTTATCTATAACCATTCGGTTGCAAATCCCCATATGGAATAACAATATAGGGCAAGAGCAGCGAATGAATAGAGAGGTATGCATACGGTGCTGTTTTTGCTATGTGAAAGGAGACATGCGTGTGCAAAAAAAGAAAATTGAATATTCAAAAAAACTAGAAGACCTAAATTTGATTGATGACTTTTTGTTTTTCGCTGTGTTGAACGACGAAGTCAACGGAGAAGAATTTGGGCGTAACTTGTTGGAACTCATTTTTGACAGAGATTTTGGAAAATTGAAGGTAGTACCACAAAAGGTATACTATGGTTCTGATACAGACCAGCATGGTATAAGGCTTGATGTGTATCTGGAAGAGGATATCAATAGTGAAACATTGTTGGAAAATGCGGCAATCTATGACATAGAATCGGAGAAGAAACGTAATGACAAGGATAATCTACCAAGACGAGTTAGATTCTACCATTCGAAAATTGATGTAGGCTGTTTAGGGACTGGTTTCGATTAC
Organism: Faecalimonas sp.; assembly: GCA_045543595.1. Lineage (GTDB taxonomy): Bacteria > Bacillota > Clostridia > Lachnospirales > Lachnospiraceae > Faecalimonas. The sequence goes on along the minus strand of JAZQMU010000086.1, from coordinate 5,556 downwards.
AAAATGTTGAAGAAAGTAATTGTTGTGATGATTGTACCATTTGATCCATTTGGATATGATCACATGATTTATACTATCCAAAATACATGTTTGGAAGTTCCGGAATTACCATATGACGATGGAGCTAAAACTTTGTTTCTTTATACGAAAGGTACGAAAGGAAATCCTACAGAAGGCTTAAAGGAGTTATTGCACTATTTTGAGGATACCAGAAAAGAGAATGCCAAAAGTGAGAAGTTGAAGATGATTCACAGTATGGTAACAACTGTGAAACACACAGCGGGGGTGTCAAAAGGATATATGTGGATGCACGAAAGAGAACAACTTTGGAAAGAAGAAGGCAGGGCAAAAGAAATTATTTCGTTGTTTCTTGAAATGGGGAAAACAAAAGAAGAAATTATTGAGCAGTTGATTAATCGATTACAAATTTCAGAAGAGGGTGCTAAGGAATATTATAATCAATTAAGCAAAAACTAAATTATTCTTTTTGAATGGTAATTGGCATATACTTTCATGAAACCATTCTCGGAGTCTTTCATGAAAAAACTCAAACGAAAATTGAAAGCCTGGGCTTTCATCACATTATTAATACTAGGATTAACATTGGGAGTTTCTAAAGTTGCTACGGTGTGCAATACCGTGAACGGCAAGGAACTCCCTGTTTATTCTGTCGAAACGGATGAGAAAAAAGTAGCATTGTCTTTCGATGCAGCATGGGGAAATGAGGACACCCAGCAGATACTGGATATACTGGAACAATACGATGTCAAAGTCACATTTTTTATGACAGGCGGATGGGTAGAAAACTATCCGGAAGATGTGAAAAAGATCTGCGAGGCAGGTCATGACCTTGCAAATCACAGTGAGAATCACAAAAACATGAGTCAACTGTCAGATGAAGAAAATAAAAGTGAACTCATGAAGGTGCACGAAAAAGTGAAGGCACTGACAAATGTAGAAATGAACCTCTTCCGGCCACCATATGGAGATTATGATGATGAAGTGATTCAAACAGCGAAAGCATGTGGTTATTATAGTATTCAATGGGACGTGGACAGTCTTGATTGGAAAGATTATGGGGCAGACAGCATTGTTAAAACAGTGACTGAACACAAGAATCTACAGAATGGTTCTATTATTTTGATGCACAATGGTGCTAAATATACAGCGCAAGCTTTACCGACAGTAATTGAAAAGTTACAATCCATGGGCTATGAGATTGTACCAATCTCAGAATTGATTTACAAGGAAGACTACCATTTAGATGTAACAGGGAGACAGATAAAGAATTAACCTCTTCTATTTCGCTGCTGAAACCATTTATTTAGTCCAGATACTAAGTTATAATGAGATTATAAATAAAGGCGCTCAACGAGGAGGGATAATTGTGAAACTATACATAAAGCAAAAAGTATTTTCATGGGGTGATAAGTTTTCAGTAAAAGACGAACATGGTAATGATAAATATTTCGTGCAAGGAGAAGTATTTTCGTGGGGCAGAAAATTACATGTGTACGATGCTTTGGGAAATGAAGTTGCGTTCATTAAACAAGAGGTTTGGAGCTTCTTGCCACGATATTATGTTTTCTGCGGCGACAGACAAGTGGCAGAGATAGTAAAAGAGTTTTCTTTTATTTTTCCAAAATACAGAGTGGAAGGTCTTGGATGGAACGTGGAAGGAAAATTCATGGCTCATGAATACAAGATAACACAAAGCGGTTATCCTATTGTGTCCATTACGAAAGAATGGATGACATGGGGAGACAGTTACGAATTAGACATTAAAAATCCAGCAGATGAAATTGCAGCATTAGCAGTTGTTTTGACGATCGACTGTGTGACAGCAGCAAGTGCGGCAGCGGCATCAGCATCAACGAGCAGCTAAGTGTAAAAAGAGCGAGATTTTAATATTTAATATCTTGCTCTTTTTTTATTTGACTCTTGACTATTACGTTACGTCATAGTGTACTTTTAGTATAAAGACGGAGGTGATCGATGTGAGAACAGTAAATGAAGTGAGTAAATTGACTGGTGTAAGCGTACGCACATTACACTATTACGACGAAATTGATCTTCTTAAACCTACTGAAGTGACCGAAAGCGGATATCGTCTGTACGATGACGATGCCCTAGAACGATTACAACAGATCATGTTGTTTCGTGAATTAGAGTTTTCATTGAAGGACATTAAGAGAATTGTGACGGGTTCTGATTTTGATCGAAACCGTGCGTTGGAACAGCAGATCAAATTGCTTACACTTAAGAAAGAACATATTGAAAATTTAATTGCCTTTGCAAGTGGGCTATATTTACGAGGAGTGAAGGATATGAATTTTGAACCATTTGATACCAAAAAATTAGACGAGTATGCAGCAGAAGCAAAAGCAACTTGGGGAAAGACAGAAGCGTATAAAGAATACGAGGAAAAAACGAAAGGGCGAACTGTAGAACAAGCAAATGATGTTGCAAAAAACATGATGCTATTGTTTACGGTATTTGGAGAGATGCTTGAAATGGATCCTGGTTGTGATGAAGTGCAATTACAGGTGAAAAAGCTGCAAGATTATATTACAGAACATTTTTATACATGTACAAAAGATATTTTGTTAAGTCTTGGAAGACTGTACAACGGCGGTGGGAAAATGACAGAGAATATTGATAAGGCAGGAGGAGAAGGGACTGCGGAATTTGCTTCCAAAGCTATTGAAATTTATTGTGGAAAATAGTGTACATGAATATTGCAATTGTGAAATAAATATGATATCATTTTGATATCAAAATAAAGGAGGTAATTGTTATGACAGAAATTACTTTGAAAAACAAGAAGAACGGGATGTTAGTTTTTTTAGTTGGACTTTTAGTTTATGCAGTTGCGATAGTAGGATTGGTATTTTCCATTTCATATGATTTTTGGATCATAGGTGTTCCATGTATTATCTGGGTTGCATTAGGATGGATTATATTCTGCGGTCTTAGAACATTGAAGCCACAGGAAGCTCTTGTGCTCACATTGTTTGGTAAATACGTTGGCACGATCAAGGATTCAGGTTTCTATTTTGTGAATCCATTCTGTGTGGCATTTAATCCGGCAGCAAAAACAAAATTGAACCAAAGTGGTGATGTGGATGCGGGAAAGAAATCTTTAATCTTAGCGCCTAATCCAAACGAAGTATCGCTGGAAGCAACAAGCAAAAAGATTTCCCTTAAGATTATGACACTCAACAATAATCGTCAAAAGATCAATGACTGCCTCGGAAATCCAGTAGAAATCGGGATTGCAGTTACTTGGAAGGTAGTAGATACAGCTAAAGCTGTGTTTAATGTAGATAATTACAAAGAATATCTTTCGCTTCAATGTGACAGCGCCCTTCGTAATATCGTAAGATTATATCCCTATGATGTGGCACCAAATGTAGATACAACTGGCGACGGTATTGCTGATGAAGGAAGTCTTCGTGGTTCAAGTGAAGTAGTTGCTTCGCGAATCAAGGAAGAGATTCAAGAAAAGGTAACAGAAGCAGGTCTTGAAATTGTGGAAGCGAGAATCACATATTTAGCATATGCTCCAGAGATTGCAGCAGTTATGCTCCAAAGACAGCAAGCATCTGCAATTATTGATGCAAGAAAGATGATTGTTGACGGTGCAGTAGGCATGGTGGAAATGGCATTAGAACGCTTAAATGAAAATGATTTGGTAACATTAGATGATGAAAGAAAGGCTGCCATGGTATCGAATCTCTTAGTTGTCCTTTGTGGAAATCACGATGCACAACCTATTGTAAACACAGGAAGTTTGTATTAAAATGGCAGATGTAAAAAAACAGGTTCCATTGCGATTGTCACCAAAATTATACGATGCCTTAGCAGCATGGGCAGAAGATGACTTTCGTTCACTTAATGGACAGATAGAGTTTTTACTGACAGAATGTGTAAGACAACATCGTAAAGATGGAAAATACATATCGAAAACACTTCATGTGCGACCAGAAATCGATCTGCCGCATGGAGAAGAAAATTAGGAGTGCAATATGAAATTTACAAAAATGCAAGGTCTTGGAAATGATTATGTCTATGTGAATTGTTTTCAGGAAAAAATTGATAATCCACCAGAGGTCGCAATCAAGGTAAGCAATCGTAACTTTGGGATTGGTTCTGATGGTCTTATTATGATCAATCCATCAAAAGTGGCTGACTGTGAGATGGAGATGTACAATGCAGACGGTTCTCGCAGCGAGATGTGTGGTAATGGAATCCGCTGTGTAGGGAAATACGTTTATGATTATGGTATTGCGAAAAAAGAACGTATTTCTGTAGAGACACTTGCAGGCATCAAATATTTGGATTTTACAATTGAAAATGACAAAGTGAAATTGGTAAAAGTAGATATGGGAAGTCCGGAACTTGTGCCAGCGAACATTCCAATTGTGGCAGAGGGCGAAATGGTGCTTGATGAACCAATTGAAGTGGATGGTGTAGAGTATCGCATGACAGGTGTGTCTATGGGCAATCCTCATGCGGTGGTATATATCGATGATGTGAAAGGTTTGGATATTGAAAAAGTAGGACCGAAGTTTGAAAATCATGTACGTTTTCCAAGACGTGTAAACACAGAATTTGTTCGCGTAATCGACCGTAACACTGTTGAAATGCGTGTGTGGGAAAGAGGGTCAGGTGAAACATTGGCTTGCGGAACTGGTGCATGTGCAGTAGCAGTTGCAAGTATATTAAATGGTTTCACAGAAGACAAAGTGACTGTAAAGTTACTTGGAGGTGATCTTCAGATTGAATGGGACAGAGAGGCAAATAAGGTCTATATGACAGGACCAGCAGAAGTTTCATTCGAAGGAGAAATTCAATTATAAGAATAAAAATAGGAGATGCAAATACATGCATCTCCATTTTTGTTTTAATTATCTGTTTAAGATTAATTTTGTTAATTCAACTGGATCAACGATTGTGCCGTCTTTATAAACACGCATGTTACCAGAAGCAACTTCGTCGATTAAGATTACTTCGTCACCGTTGTAACCGAATTCGAATTTGATATCCCATAAGTCAAGACCGATTGATTTTAAATCATCAGCAACAACTTTTGTGATTTTTAATGTTTGTTCTTTCATGCTTTCGAACATAGCTGGTGTCATGATACCTAATGCTGCAAGACCTTCACCTGTTACAAGTGGATCGCCTAAAGCATCGTTCTTGAATGTACATTCAACGTAGCCACCTTCTAATACTGTTCCGTCAGCGATGTATTCACCGTATCTGCGGATGAAGCTACCTGTTGCAACAAGACGGCAGATTACTTCAAGACCGTGTCCGAATACTTTACCTGGAAGAACTTCCATAGTAGCATCTTCGATATTAGCACTTACATAGTGTGTTTTGATTCCAGCTTCTTTTAATAATTCAAAGTAGTGGATAGAAGTTTCTAAGTTTGCTTTACCAATACCTTCGATTGTTAAACCAACTGAGTTTTCGCCTGGATCAAAAACGCCGTCTTTACCTGTACAGTCGTCTTTGAATTTTAACATTACATTACCATTTTCGAGTTTA
>JAZQMU010000085.1:0-4682 GCA_045543595.1 Faecalimonas sp. | reverse complement strand
TATGGATATACACGTTTCTCACTTCCATCTTCTGTCACTTCCGTTTTTGCAAGTACATTTCCTTCATCATCAAGAATCTGACCTCTTACAACACGGTCTGCCATAGAATCTAAGCGGACATTATAAGGACTATTGATGATTTCCTTACTGCGTACAGCATTAAAATACACCAAATATCCCATCATACATAAGAAAATTGCGACAAAGAGATATGTGACGCGTACAAACTCTTTATTACTTGTCTTCTCTTTTTTCTTTGGTTTCTTTTTTGTTCTATTTTCTTCTAACCGAGGTCTTAGTTTCGGTTCTTCGTTCAAGTTCAATGAGATGATGTCGAGCTCTTCGGTCTCTGTGTTCCTGAGCTTGTCTTTCCCTCTCTTCTTGTAATTGTCGTTGTCTCTCAAATTCTTCTTCCTCGTCTTCTCTAAAGATATATAATCCCTGAATGATCGCAAACATGATCAACGTGCTAAGTACGGAACTCCCACCGTAACTTACTAGCGGTAACGTTACCCCTGTCATTGGAATGAACTTTGATACACCGCCAATCGTTAAAAATGTCTGGAAAATGTAACAGGTTCCCAAACCTAAAGCAACCAATTTATAGAATCGATTATGAAGCTGCATTGCAATATTTAAAAACATCACATAACAACTCAAACATATTAATATCATGCATAAAGCAAATATCAATCCCATTTCCTCAGAAATCGCTGCAAAGATAAAATCTTCGTCTGCTACTGGAATCGTATGTGCTTTTCCCTGGAACAACCCAGTTCCAAACCAACTGCCAGTTCCTATGGCAAATAAGGCCTGAGCAATCTGATATCCACCTGTATCATAAGTCAAAAACGGATCTTGCCAAATCTGAACACGCACTCTTACATGATTAAACAGGTGATATGCAACCACAGATGCTCCCGAACCAGCCACGATTCCCAGCAACGCATATCTTATCTGTCTTGTAGCTACATAGAGCATAACCAAATATACAACAAATATGATAAGTGCAGCACCTAAATCCTTTGACATTACCAGAATCAAAACGTGCGCCGCCGCAATAGCCGTAGTAATCACCACATTTTTAAAAGCTGTTGATTGATTAAAACTTGCAGCAACAAAGAACACGAATAATATCTTTACAAATTCTGATGGTTGAATCCCAAATCCCGCAATCTCAAATCCAAGTTTTGCCCCACCAGATACTTGTCCAATAACGATAACTGCTCCAAGAGCAGCTACACCTACTATCGCATAAAACCACTTCATTTTACCAAAGCCTTTTACTCTTCGGATAATAGCTGGAACGATCAAGCTTAATGCTACAGAAAATCCAACAATGATGCTCTGTTTCACAGCCTTATTATAAGAAAGTCTTGTGATCATGATAAATCCTATGGTAAGCAACATACACATATTATTTACGATCAATCTTGATACTTTTGGATAAATCCGTGTATACAGCATGATAATAAGCCAAAGCATCACAACCTGTGCTCCATAGAACACCAATATCTTTGTTTCTTTGATTTTAAAATACATTCCCATGTAAGCCATGAAGTGGATCAAGAACATTAATTTGTTCTGACTACGAAATATACCTCTTTTCTCTGCTCCATCTTCATAAGTAAACACCGTAAAGCACTGATAGGTATAAATCGCTATCAGTAAAACCATCATGTATTTTGCACATTCAACAATAATATTTGCCAATCAATCACCTACTTAATTCCTCGTTTAAAATGTCCCCTTGTAAATTCAAAATCCGGTTCTATTTCCTTTCCATCTTTAAAAAATACATTCTCATATAAACGAAGCATATTTTTTACTGTTTCCTTGTCTTCAATCGTGAAATGCATTCGAAGTGCTTTTGGAGAAAGTTCCATAACATCACTTCTTTGATCTGTTAATACAACCGGTGCTGTATTATAAATCACATTATAGCAATAGTCACATTGATTCTTCACTACAAAGTCCTTGTTATAACGATCTTTGATCACAATTCTGCCGCGTTGTTTTTTACAGCCAGCTGTTGTTTTTTGTACGCATTGCGCTGAAACCATCATTGGAAAATATCCATAAACCACCAGTTCGCTGTTCTCAAGACCCACATCTGCAAGTTCTCTGTAATTCAGTTCCAAAGGTGCTGTAAATCGTTCCACACCCTCTTCTTTCCAAAATGATTTTGCATACTTATTAAACTGATAAAGATTATAATCTGTCACAATAGCTTTCTGATAATTATGACGCTTCAAAAATTCATAAGACTCATAATTTCTAACAAGCATACCGTCCCAATCTGCTTCTATCAGGCTATCATATGCATTCTCAAATTTATCTCTTGTAGCAGAACGAAAAATATGCGGCATTGCCAAGAACACTTCTTTTCCTCTTTCATGGGCTTCTTTTGTAATCCACTCCACCAACTTTAGAGCATTCGCATCCACATAAATTCTACTAACAATATCCGTCTTAACAACTTCCTCAAACTGTTCCAACTCTTCTACATAAACACTAAGTTGCATTTCTGAATCAGCATTGTCTTCTGACTCTTTATATAAAAGTTGGTCAGGTTCCATACGTCTATAACCTGCTAAAATCCTTGTTTCCAACTCTTCCAACGCAGATCTTCGAAGTTCATTTAAGTTTTGCATAGGCATAAAAATATTGCCTTCTAATTCAATCTCAAGTTTTTCAAATTCAAACTCTGTGTTACCAGTTTTTAACATCTGCTTTTCAATTCTGCTCTTATCCATCGGCTGATTCTGAGCCGCTTCCACAACAGCTCCTTCTATTTCAACCTGTATCTTCTGATAAGATAAAGAAAGTTTAGCAGATTCTCCCACAGAAAGTTTTAATTTTCCATTAATTTTTTCTTTAACTTTTCGAGAGATGATATTTTGATTCACTTCTGTAAGAAGCTTTTCATTTCTTGTTCTGTTCAAGATATGATCTTTCTTGAACATCTGCTTCTTGTGAGTAGGAATCGTTGCATTCTGACCTGCTTTAATTGAATTCGCAAATGTATATGTTTCGCTGCCATCTGGCATCTCGATCACATCGCCTTTTTGAATATCAACTAAAGCTGTTACCGTGATATTTTTTCCACTTTGACGAATCACCTTTAATGCAGGCACACCTGCATGGTTCGGTCTTGTCAAGGATAACATCTCACGACCATTCTGCATATGGTAATATCCACCATGGGATCCCCCTCTATTATATAGATCCATCAATTTTTCACGATCTTTTGGATCTACTTTAAATCCCTCTTTGCCTTTTTGCAAATAAAGATCAACATATTTTCGGTACATAGCCGTAACTAAAGCCACATACTCTGGTTTCTTCATACGCCCTTCAATTTTAAAAGAATAAATACCAGATTCTATCAATTCAAGGATATATTCCAAGGTACACATATCTTTTAAACTCAACACATACTGACTCTGCTTTTCACCGTTTACTTTATATGGAAGACGACAAGGCTGTGCGCATTGTCCTCTGTTTCCACTTCTTCCACCAATCAAACTGCTGTATAAACATTGACCAGAATAACAGTAACATAGTGCTCCATGCACAAAACTTTCTATTTCAATGTCTGTATTTTTCGTAATCTCTTCAATTTCAGAAAGACTCATCTCACGAGCAGTTACTACACGCTCAACACCTTGTTTTTTCAAAAATTCAGCTCCAAGCACGTTTGTGATCGTCATCTGTGTACTGGCGTGAATCGGAAGATTCGGAAAATGTTCTTTCACAAATTGCAGAACACCCATATCCTGAACGATCACTGCATCTAACCCCTGCTTATAATATGGCAACAAATAATCATAAAGTTCTTTTTTCAATTCCTGTTCTTTCAAAAGTGTGTTAACTGTAAGATAAATCTTTCGTCCATGCAAATGTACATAGTCAATCACTTCCAAAAGCTTCTCTTCATCAAGATTATCCGCAAATGCTCTCGCTCCAAATCTGCTTCCGCCGATATAAACTGCGTCAGCACCTGCCGCAATGGCCGCTTTTAAACTTTCATATGAACCTGCTGGTGAAAGAATTTCAACCTTTTTTTGCATAAATCCCCCTAATAACATAAAATAGAATCTCGATTGCGAGATTCTATTTATTTTGATGCTTTCTCTCTGTATCTAATTTCACAATCGTCATTTGCAAACGTTGATTTTCTTCTCTGAGTTTTTGCAATTCACTCTCTAAGTTATCGCATCGGATCTGAGTAGAGATCAATTCATGTTTCAAATCATACATCTCTTTATCCTTTTGCTCAACGTCTGCTTCCAAAACTGCGCCTTGTTTTTTTGCTTTGAAATAATCATCTGCAATATTAAGCGCAAGCAATACATTTCTATTCTCAGCACTTTGTCTACGATAACCATCCATACTAGTACATTCGGCAATCTTGTGATTCAAATATGTAGACACCTTCTGTAAATATTCTTCACTTTCAAATCCACTCAATGTGAATACTTTTCCACCAATCAGTACTTCTGTACTGTTCTTTGAAGATACCATGTGGAACCCTCCTTAATCCTTCCTAATCATCCTTTTATTATAAACTGTTTTATAGATTTTCGCAAGGAATTCCAAGATGATGATATGTTTTTTCCGTAACCATTCTTCCTTTTGGTGTCCTCTGAATAAATCCATTTTTCAAAAGATATGGCTCG
>JAZQMU010000084.1:0-21766 GCA_045543595.1 Faecalimonas sp. | reverse complement strand
TTCATCAATTTCTACATCAATTGATAAATCCTCTAAAAACTGATACAACTCTTCTTGTTCTGTTTTTTCATCCAGATATTCTACTCGATACTCTGTCTGCAGACATGGAACGAAAGATATTTCTTTCAAGCCATTTTCATTAATCTGCAATTGTAAAAGTCCAGTATATTTTGTGTCTTTATTGAACCAAAAATCTCCGAGGCTGTATACGATTGGTTTGCCATCCACATATTCCATACCTTGAAGTACATGGGGATGTCCACCAACTACAATATCTGCGCCGGCTTCAAGAAGTTGCCTTCCTTCTGCCTGCTGCTGTTCATTAAGGTAGTTGGAATCTTCTGTACCCCAATGCATATAAGCAATCAGGTAATCACATTGCTCAGAGGCTTCTCTTACCACTTCCAAATACGTAGTCATATCGTAGGCGAGAAGGATTCCTGGTGCAGTGTCTGTCGCTTGCGGTGTATAACGATGCACTTCGGCGTTAGATGCTGCCACAAATCCGATGCGAAGTCCGTTTACTTCTATATAAGCAGGGCGCGTGGCCTCTTCAAGATTTCTGCCGCCACCTACGTATTGAATATTGGCTTTTTCTAAAAGATCACAAGTCTCGCTCATAGCTTCTTCGCCATAGTCAAAAACATGATTGTTTGCCAGGGAAACAAGGTCTGTTCCCATCTCTTTCAAAATATCCATGCGTTTTGGATTGGCACGAAAGCGGTATGTTTTCTGTGTGGTTGGAGTTCCGCTGTTTCCAATACAGTATTCGTGATTGAGGTAGAAGACATCTGCATCCTTCATAAGCTGCAAAACATTTGGTGAGATACAAGCCTCCAAATCATTGACTGTGTCATAGTAATCCATAACATAGCCATTCTCATGGAAACAAATGTCTCCAGCGATGGTTATGGTTGCCTCCTTTGATTCTTCAGGCGGTGTAGGATCCAAATCAGGTTCCGTCTGCTCAAATTGCTGCTCTGGATTTTGCTGTGGTTCCTCCTTTGAATTTCCACGTATCAGCTTTACAATTCCAATAATCATTGCAACAAATAAAATCAAAATAAGAAGCATGCTTCCTACCAGAATTCTTCGTTTTATAATCGCCTTACGGCGTTGTTTCATTTTCCGTTTTCTTATTCTTTCATCCATGGGACTATCATAGCATATTTTTATTGTAAGTTCCGTAAAATTAGCATATAATTCTATAAATACGCTTTTATCAGTTTGAGAAAGGTAGCGACACATGAGCAAAGGAAAAAGACATTTAGATCTCGTTACAAAAAAACTGAATATGAAAATTACTGAGATGGGAAATGCTATCCAGGAAGTACAAAAAGACATCGAAAGTATGAATGAATATTACTGGGAAAATTATACGGAGATGGACGAGTATGGTTACGAAAACTTCGATAACCAGCAGGCGCTTCTTACACAAGTAAATGTAAACGAAGCCAACCGTGTGAAACTTCACCAATTGAAAAAGATGGTGGGATCTCCATTTTTCGGTAGTGTAGAATTTCTTTATGACGGTGACGACGATTCCGAAGAATTTTTTATTGGAATCGGTAACTTTGCGGAACGTACTGGAAGTCTCCCGCTTATCTATGACTGGAGAGCACCTGTCAGCGGACTGTTTTACGATTATGATAAGGGGCAAGCTTCTTACGAAGCTCCTGGAGGAACTATGGAAGGTGAGATTCTTTCCAAATGGCAATACAAGATTCGTGACGGAAAGATGATCTATGAGTTCGAAAGTGATGTGAAGATTGACGATGATATTTTGAAACAAGAGCTTGGGACAAGCGGCGATAATCAGCTGAAAAATATCGTCCGCACGATTCAGAAAGAGCAAAATGCCATCATCCGAAACACGAAAGACAAGATTCTTGCAATCCAGGGCGCTGCGGGCAGTGGAAAGACTTCGGTGGCTCTACACCGTATCGCGTACTTGCTCTACCACGATCGTGATCGTTTAAAATCTTCCAACGTTTTAATTTTATCTCCGAACAGTGTATTTTCGGATTACATTTCTCACGTTCTTCCTGAACTTGGAGAAGAGCATATCAGAGAAATGAGTTTTGATATCTTTGCATACCGTGAACTTCGAGATATCGTGACGGATTGTGAAGATCGTTACCATCACATAGAGAATCGAATTCGCAATTTGAATTCGGAAGACGAAACTCGTTTTCAATGGAAACAGTCACAGGATTTTGTGGGTGCGGTGGAAGCTTTCTTAGTTTTACTGGAAGATGATCTTATGAACTTTAAAAAGTTTGAATATCGCGGTTTTAAAAAATCTGCTGATGAGATAATGAAGCTTTTCTATTATAAGTTCCCGGAACTTCCGCTTCTTTCACGCATGGAATCAGTGATGGAATACGTAATTGATGAGTATGAAACATTATCTGGCAGAAATATTTCTGAGGAAGACATGGTATGGATCAAAGAATGGTTCATGGGTATGTACGAAACAACAGATATTTACCAAATTTACAGTTGGATTTTGGAAGACAATGGATGGCCAGGTTTGCCAGAACTTATGAAAGAACAACGCATTTTGGCATACGAGGATGTTTATCCGCTTGTGTATCTAAAACATCGTCTTTGCATGACAAGAAAGAATAAAGATATTCGTCATCTTGTTATCGATGAAATGCAGGATTACTCTTATCTGCAGTATGTAATTTTGAGTAACATGTTTTCTTGTAATATGACGATTCTCGGTGACCGTGCGCAGACGGTGGACGATACACCAAAGGATGTGCTTCATTTCTTACCTAAGGTGTTTGGACGACAAATTCGTAAGATCGAAATGAATAAAAGTTATCGAAATACATTGGAAATTGCAGAATATGCAGCCAATATTACTGGTGTGAAGGACATTAAGTTCCTGGAACGTCACGGAAGTCCTGTTGTAGAAGAACACATAGATTCTCTTGTGGACGCAGTGGACAAAGTCCTTGAAAATGTACAAATTGGTCCGAATGGTTACGAGACAGCAGCAGTGCTTACTATGACGGATAACGACGCAAGAGATTTCTATGCATACCTTAAGAATAGACGAGAAGACGTGTATTATATAGATCGGGACAGTTCTGTATTCAAGAAAGGAATTACTGTCACAACCTATTATCTTGCAAAAGGATTGGAGTTTGATCAAGTGTTTGTTTATGGCAAGCAGAAAGATAATCCTTTCTATGATCAGTTTAAATATATTAGTGCAACGAGAGCATTACATGAATTGTATGTGTATGAATAAAACTTCTTAAAATATGTCATCAACACTTGATTATTTAGAACCATAGTGCTATCATACATGATGTTTTTGAGATAAAGAGGAGGGTATTTTTATGGAAACATATTTCATTAGTTTGGCCATTGCGATCATTGGCGGACTCATGATGTCACGTGTAGCCAAAAAGCTCCATCTGCCTGCAGTTACAGCATATCTGGTTGCAGGGTTACTACTTGGTCCTTATTGCATCGGTGCACTTGACATCTCAGGATTGGGATTTAATTCCCTTGAACAAGTTGAAACGGTAAATTTTATTTCAAACGCAGCACTAGGTTTCATTGCATTTGCAATTGGAAATGAATTTCGTTTAGATTCGTTAAAGCACATGGGCGGACAAGCAATCACAATTGGTATTGTGCAAGCCGTTGTAACTACAATTTTAGTTGACATCGCTTTGATTGCCGTTCATTTTATAAATCCAAATCTAATTTCACTCCCAGCTGCAATCACACTCGGAGCCATCGCATCAGCAACAGCTCCTGCGGCTACGTTAATGGTTATCAAACAGTACAAAGCAGACGGTCCTTTGACACGACTTCTTATGTTAGTTGTAGCGATCGATGACGCAGTTGGTTTGGTATTATTTGCAATTTCATTTGGTATCGCGCACGCTTTAGAAGTGGGCAGTGTGAACATGATCGGTATCGTGGTAGAACCATTGGTTGAAATTGTAATCTCACTCGCACTTGGTGCGATTATGGGATATGTTCTCAATTTTGCGGAACAATTCTTCCACTCACGAAGCAAACGTCTTGCAATTTCACTTGGATTCGTGCTTCTTGCAGTTGGACTTTCTATGTTGAAATTTGAAATTGGCGGTGTACACTGCGGATTCTCGTTATTACTTGTATGTATGATGACAGGTACGGTATTTTGTAATGTCTGCGAAACTTCAGAAGAGTTGATGGGACGTGTGGACGGTTGGACAGTGCCGATCAACATTTTGTTCTTCGTTCTCTCTGGTGCAGAACTTGATTTGCAGATTCTTGGAAAACCAACAGTACTGTTGATTGGTGTTGTATATATTGCAGCAAGATCACTTGGTAAATATTATGGCGCTTACGGAAGCTGTCTTATGACAAAGTGTAGTGAAAAGATTACAAAGAATTTAGGTATTACACTTCTTCCACAAGCAGGGGTTGCCCTTGGTATGGCGCTCACAGCCACAGAACTTGGGGATGGCGCTATGGTGCGAAATGTAGTCTTATTCAGCGTACTCGTATATGAATTAGTAGGTCCAGCACTTACAAAACGTTCATTACAAGCTGCAGGTGAAATCACAGAAGGTAAAACAAGTGCCAGAAGTGTTAACAAACCAAAACCACCAGTTAGTATTAAAGGATAATTTATGTTTAACGAATTAACACAAAAAGATATTGATGATATGATGGCTGAGGTGGAGTATCGCAAGTGTGTGGTACGAAAAGAACTTTTGGAAGATGTAAAGACTGCCAGAGCTCACGGAGATCTCAGTGAGAATTTTGAATACAAAGCAGCAAAGCAGGCGAAGAATCAGAACGAAAGTCGTATTCGCTATTTAGAAAAAATGATTCGTACTGCGATCGTGGTAGAAGACATTGCTGCAGATGATGAAGTGGGGATTAACAAGATTGTAGAACTTTACTTTGAAGATGACGACGAAGTGGAGGAGTTTAAGATCGTAACTACTGTTCGTGGAAATTCCCTCAAAAATCTTGTAAGTACTGAATCGCCGATTGGAAAAGCACTTCTTGGACATAAGGTGGGCGACCGTGTATGGATTGCAATTAATGATAAAGCGGGATATTTTGTAGAGGTGAAATCTATCAGAATGGCGCCGGCAGATAAAGAAGAAGCACTTAGAAAATTTTAAGGAATGTGGAAACACATTCCTTTTTTATTGTGGAATAAATTGTTAAAAAATAACTGTCAGAAAATTAAAGAAATTACTTGACAATAATAATAGTAATTGTTATTATTAAGAAAAGAAGGAAATGTAATTAAGAAACAGGAGGATACAGATATGTTAAAAGGTAAAGTTGCTATTATAACAGGTGGAACTAGAGGTATTGGATTCGCTACTGTGAAGAAGTTCTTAGACAACGGAGCTACCGTTGCAGTTCTTGGTTCTCGTCAAGATACAGTAGATAGAGCAATCAGCAAATTAAAAGAAGAAAATCCAGATTATAACGTGGTTGGTTATTGGCCAAACATCGCGAAATTTGATGAAGTAGAAAAGGTGTATTTGGATGTCAAAGAAAAATTTGGTTCAGTAGATATCGTAGTGAACAACGCAGGCATCTCAGCCAGAGCATCCATTTTTGATTATCCAGTAGATGAGTTTGAAAAGATTATGGATCTTAATGTGAAAGCGGTATTTAACAGCGCGAAGGCTGCAGCTTCAATTATGAAAGAACAGGGCGGTGGAGTCATCCTCAACACAAGTTCAATGGTAAGTATCTATGGACAACAATCGGGTGTTGGTTATCCTGCATCGAAGTTCGCAGTAAATGGTATCACAAAGTCTCTCGCAAGAGAACTTGGACCACACAATATTCGTGTAAATGCGGTAGCACCTGGAGTTACAAGAACTGATATGGTGGCTGCACTTCCAGATGAAATAATCAAACCACTTATCGCTACAATTCCACTCAGGAGAGTTGGAGAACCAGAAGATATCGCAAATGCATTCTTATTCCTTGCAAGTGATATGGCAAGCTACATCACAGGTGCTGTATTATCAGTGGATGGGGCTACAATGAGTTAAACTATAAGTAATACTAATAAATACTAAATCATAAAAAGAATAGCCCAAGGTCTAGCAATTATAACTAGCCTTGGGCTATAATTATTTTGTTGAACTATGTTAAATTATGACAATTAGAAAAAGGAGAAAGAATTCATGGAAATGTTATCAATCGAAAAAGAATTACAGGGAAATGCTTATCCTGGACGTGGAATCATCAACGGAAAAACTCCAGACGGAACAAAGGCAGTAACTGCATATTTTATTATGGGTAGAAGCGAAAACAGCAGAAACCGTGTGTTTGTAACAGAAGGCGAAGGCATTCGTACACAAGCTTTTGATCCATCGAAATTAACAGATCCTAGTTTAATCATATATGCGCCTGTACGTGTTTTGGGTAATAAAACAATCGTGACAAACGGTGATCAAACAGATACTATTTACGAAGGAATGGACAAACAACTTACATTTGAACAATCATTAAGATGCAGAGAGTTTGAACCAGACGGACCAAACTACACGCCACGTATCTCAGGTATCTTACGTATCTCAGATGGCCAATTTAATTATGCAATGTCAATCTTAAAGAGCAACAATGGTGATCCATCAGGATGCAATCGTTACACATTTGCATATGAAAATCCAAAAGCTGGCGAAGCTCATTTTATTCATACATATAAAGAAAATGTAGATCCACTTCCAAGCTTTGAAGGGGAACCAAAATTAGTGGATGTCTTAGATGATATTGATGCTTACACAGAATTATTATGGAACAGCTTAAATGAAGAAAATAAAATTTCTTTATTTGTTCGTTACATTGATATCGCAACAGGAAAATACGAAACAAAGGTTTTAAATAAAAATCAATAGGAGTCAAAAGATGAGAGAATTAGAATTAAAATATGGATGTAACCCAAACCAAAAACCATCTAAGATTTATATGAACGAAGGAGAACTTCCAATTAAAGTTTTATCTGGAAGACCAGGTTATATCAATTTTTTAGATGCATTTAACGGATGGCAATTAGTAAAAGAATTAAAGAAAGCAACAGGTCTTCCTGCAGCAACATCTTTCAAACACGTTTCACCAGCTGGTGCAGCAGTCGGTCTTCCATTAGATGAAACATTAGCTAAAATCTACTGGGTAGAAAACTACAAAGAATTATCGCCACTTGCATGTGCCTACGCTAGAGCAAGAGGTGCGGACAGAATGTCTTCATTTGGTGACTTCATTTCATTATCTGATGTTTGTGATGTCGCTACGGCTAAACTTATCAAACCAGAAGTTTCTGACGGGGTTATCGCTCCAGGTTATGAACCAGAAGCTCTTGAAATCTTAATGGCTAAGAAAAAAGGTAACTATGCAGTTATCGAAATCGATCCAGATTATGAACCAGCTCCAATCGAGCATAAAGAAGTATATGGTATCGTATTTGAACAAGGAAGAAATGAACTTGTGATCGACGATGAATTATTAGCAAATGTTGTAACAGACAACAAAGAGATTCCAGAAGAAGCTAAGATCGACCTTGCAATCGCACTTATTACATTGAAGTATACACAATCAAACTCAGTTTGCTACGCAAAAGGTGGACAAGCAATCGGTATCGGTGCTGGACAACAATCTCGTATCCACTGTACACGTCTTGCAGGACAAAAGGCTGACAACTGGTGGTTGCGTCAATCTCCACAAGTTCTCGGTTTACAATTCGTAGACGGCATCGGCAGAGCAGATAGAGATAATTCCATCGATTTATATATCGGTGATGAGTACATGGACGTTTTAGCAGACGGCGCGTGGGAAAGAATCTTCAAAGTGAAACCAGAAGTATTTACAGCAGAAGAAAAACGTGCTTGGTTAGACAAGATGGATAACGTGGCACTTGGTTCAGATGCGTTCTTCCCATTTGGCGATAACATTGAACGTGCTCACAAGAGTGGTGTAAAATATATTGCTCAACCAGGTGGATCAGTTCGTGACGATAATGTAATCGCAACATGTAACAAGTATGGAATGGCAATGGCATTCACAGGAATTCGTTTATTCCACCACTAATCGAGATAGAGTATAATGGCTTTCAAGGTATATCCTTGAAGGCCTTTTTATTTTGAGGTAATAGAAAAAAGTTGTATATCAAAGTAAAAGAGTATATAATATCATCGTAGGTAGTGCAACTTTTATGTTTGCAGGAGGAAATTAATATGGGTAAATATTTTGGAACAGATGGTTTCCGTGGGGAAGCTAATAAAAATTTAACAGTGGAACATGCTTTTAAGGTAGGAAGATTTTTGGGATGGCACTTTGGGAAAGACCACAGACCAAAAGTCGTAATCGGTAAAGATACAAGAAGAAGCAGTTATATGTTTGAAGACGCGTTGTCAGCGGGTCTCACAGCATCTGGCGCGGACGTTTATTTATTACATGTAACAACAACACCAAGTGTTTCGTATATCACAAGAACAGAAGATTTTGACTGTGGTATCATGATTTCGGCTAGCCATAACCCATTCTATGATAATGGTATCAAATTGATCAATGCAAGTGGCCGTAAGATGGAAGCAGAAGTAGAAGCTCAGATTGAAGCATACATTGACGGTGAAATTGAGGAACTTCCTTATGCTCACAGAGAAAACATTGGTCGTACAGTAGACTATGCAGCAGGTAGAAATCGTTACATCGGACATTTAATTGCAATGGCAACTCGTTCATACAAAGGAAAACGTATTGGTCTTGACTGCTCAAACGGTAGTGCTTCATCAATCGCAAAGAATGTTTTCGATGCGCTCGGTGCAAAAACATATGTGATCAACAATGAACCAGATGGAACAAATATTAATAAAAATTGTGGTTCTACACATATAGAAGCATTACAAGCATTTGTAAAAGAAAAACAATTGGATGCAGGTTTTGCATACGATGGTGATGCAGATAGATGTCTTGCAGTAGATGGAGATGGTAATCTTGTAGACGGCGACTTGATTCTTTATGTATGTGGTAAGTATTTGAAAGAACAAGGCAGATTAAACGACGATACGATTGTAACAACAGTAATGTCGAATCTTGGTCTTTATAAGGCTTGTGACAAGGTTGGTCTTAAGTATGAAAAGACAGCAGTTGGTGACAAGTATGTATCTGAATGTATGATGCAAAACAACTATTCTCTTGGTGGAGAACAGTCTGGTCACATTATTTTTAGTAAATATGCGACAACAGGAGATGGTATCTTAACATCATTGCTTCTTATGGAAGTTATGTTGGAAAAGAAGATGTCTCTCGGCATGTTAACTGAAGATGTGAAGATTTATCCACAACTTCTTAAGAATGTGCGTGTTGCAGATAAGAAGACAGCAAGAGAAAATCCAGCAGTGGTTGCTGCAGTAAATAAAGTTGCAGAAGAACTTGGCGACGATGGACGTATCCTTGTTAGAGAAAGTGGTACAGAACCAGTAATCCGTGTGATGGTGGAAGCTGCAACAGATGAACTTTGTGCGAAACATGTTAATAGTGTAATTGACGTGATTTATGCACAAGGGCTTGCAGTACCAAATTAGATAGAAAATTGAAGAAACCTCCAAGAAAAAATCTTGGAGGTTTTTTACGTTTTATACTGTATGGAATCCCTTTCCGATAATCTCGCTTGTATTTGAAATCAGAATAAATGCACTTGGATCATGTTCGCGGATGAAGTTTCGCAGCTGAATTGCTTCGTGGCGATTCATAGCTGTGAGGATGATATATTTGTCTTTTCCCGAGAAAGCCCCTTTGGCTTGTATCACGGAGGCACTTCGGTGCAATTTAAGTTTGATAAAGTTACAAATTGGTCCTGGATTGTCACATACAACATTGAAATATTTAGAAAGGTTAAAACTTTCAATGAAGTTGTCGATCATGAGAGATCGAATTGCAAGACCTAAAACAGAATATAATCCGGTTTTTATGTCAAAAATAAGAAAGCTGGCAGCTGCAAATGCTACATCGGAGTATAGAAGTGCGCGTCCGATATTGATGCTCGTATATTTTTTGAAAATTGCAGCAATGACATCTGTACCACCGCTGGAAGAACCTATGTTAAAAAGAACAGCAGATGCAAAGGAAGGAAGTGCGATCGCAAAGCAGAGTTCCAAAAGTGGTTGATCAGTCAAAGGTTGTGTCATGGGAAAAACCTTTTCCATTATGGACAAGAGTGCAGAAAGTAAAATTGTACTGTAGGTTGTTGTAATGGCAAATTCTTTTCCAAGGACGATGAGCCCGATAAACAGCAAAAGGATATTGGCTATCGAAGAAAAGGTACTGGCTGATATAACTCCAGTTTTTGCGACTAATACTGCAAGTCCGGTCACACCGCCGAAACTAAAGTTGTTGGCAAATTTGAAGAAATAAACTCCAATCGCCATGATGATAATACTGCCTGTTAAGATAAAAAATCTTTTCACTTGATTTTGCATCTTTTTATCCCCCGTATGTAAGACAAATATCTATTTCTACCCGAATTGTAACGCTTGACGCGTGATAAAGTCAACGCTATTTTTAAGAAAAAAGAGTTAAGAAAATACTTGAAGTTAAAGGATTCTTGTGATAATATATTAATGTTATATGCGCAGGAGGTGTAAAAATGGAAATCTTAAAAATCGTTTTAACAATTTTATTTGCTATAGACTGTATCGCATTAACAGCGATCGTATTACTTCAAGAAGGTAAATCAGCTGGCCTTGGTTCACTTGGCGGATCAAACGATACTTATTGGGGACAAAATAAAGGACGTTCTATGGAAGGAACATTAGACAAAGTTACTAAGATTTTGGCTGCTTTATTTGTTGTATTAGCAATCGTTTTGAACTTAGGTGTATTTGCATAAGAATTTATACGAACGAATGACGAAACACTCTTATTAGTAAATAAATAAGAGTGTTTTTTGTTTTATTAAGAAATGAAAGGAAGTGCAGGAATGGATCAATCATTTGAAAAACGAAAGAAGTTAATATATGAATTTATCTGTGATGAATTTTATGTTCCTATGAAATTGAAGGAGCTTGCCATTCTGTTGCAGGTTCCAAAAGATCAGAGACAGGAACTGAAGCGAGTGATGGATGCTTTGGAGGCAGACGGAAAGGTTCGTGTTTCTTCAAAAGGAAAATATGTGAAAGGCGAAGCGAAACATCTTGTTGGTACATTTATTGCCCATGCAAGAGGTTTTGGTTTTGTGACGATAGAAGGTGAAACGGAAGATATTTTCATCAGTGAGGATGATATTAACGGCGCATTTCACAACGACCAGGTGGAGGTTGTAATCAAGGCTTCTCCAGCTGGAAAGCGAAGAGAAGGAAAGGTTGTAAAAGTGCTGTCGCACGGAACAACAACTTTGGTAGGATATTTTGAAAAAAGCAAAAATTTTGGCTTTGTGATTCCAGACAACCAGAAATTTATAAAAGATATCTTTGTGCCGCTGGAACGCTCGAAGGGGGCTGTGACAGGACACAAAGTGGTTGTTGAACTGACAAAATATGGTGGAGATAACAAGAAACCGGAGGGAAAAGTTATCGAAATCATTGGGCATGTGAATGATCCGGGGACAGATATTATGTCTATTGTAAAAGGATATGACCTTCCAACAGGATTTTCTGAAAAGATATTAAACCAGGCAGAACGTGTAGCGAAAGAAGTAAGTTCAGCAGACATGGCGGGACGTATGGATATACGTGATTGGCAGATGGTGACTATTGACGGTGAAGACGCTAAAGATTTGGATGATGCCATTTCAATCACAAAAGATGGTAAGAATTATGTGTTAGGCGTTCATATTGCAGATGTGACGAATTATGTGCAGGAACGAAGTGCTCTTGACTGGGAAGCTTACAACCGAGGAACAAGTGTATATCTTGTGGATCGTGTGATCCCGATGCTTCCACATGTGCTTTCAAACGGAATGTGTTCTTTGAATGCAGGAGAGGATCGTTTGGCACTTAGTTGTATCATGACAATTAACGAGAAGGGTTCAGTGATCGATCACAAGATTGCAGAAACGGTAGTTCATATTGATGAAAGAATGACTTACACCAGTGTGAAAAAGATTTTGGAAGAGCAGGGTGAAACGGAACGTGAACGCTACAGAGAACTCGTACCGATGTTTGAGCTTATGGCAGAACTTTCTGGAATCTTGCGTGAAAAGCGTAGACAACGTGGTTCCATTGATTTCGATTTTCCAGAGACAAAGATGGTTCTGGATGAAAAAGGAAGACCAGTCGATATTAAACCATATGATAGAAATGTAGCCACAAAAATCATTGAGGATTTCATGCTCCTTGCAAATGAGACAGTGGCAGAAGATTATTTCTGGCAGGAGATTCCATTTGTATACCGTACGCATGAAGCTCCAGACGAAGAGAAGATTAAGAAGTTGGCCACATTTATCAATAACTTTGGTCATTCCATGCATATTGCAAATAAAGAGGTGCGACCAAAAGAAATCCAGAAATTGCTGGGGAAGGTAGAGGGGACTCCGGAAGAAACCCTTATCAGCAGATTGGCACTTCGTTCCATGAAGCAGGCGAGATATACACCGGAGAACACAGGACATTTTGGTCTGGCAGCTTCTTATTACTGTCACTTTACATCTCCAATTCGTCGTTATCCCGATTTGCAGATTCACCGAATCATTAAGGAAAATCTTCGTGGACGTATGAATACAGAACGCAGAAGTCATTACGAAGAGATACTTCCAGAGGTGACAAAGAAATGTAGTGAACGTGAGCGTTTGGCGGAAGAGGCAGAAAGAGAAACCATCAAACTTAAAAAAGTGGAATACATGGCAGAACGCATTGGTGAGGTCTTTGAGGGTGTTATTTCAAGTATCACAAAATGGGGAATCTATGTGGAACTTCCAAATACAATCGAAGGATTAATTCACGTGACAAATATGCATGATGACCATTATAATTATATTGAAGATAGCTATGAGATGGTGGGCGAGCGAACAGGAAAGACTTATAAACTTGGACAAACAGTTCGCGTGAAAGTAACAGGTACAGATAAGTTGCAGCGCACGATCGATTTTGAGTTCGCAAGAAAGGAACAATAGATTATGACAAAAGAATCAGTGAAATTGATCGCAAATAATAAAAAAGCATATCACGATTTTTTCATTTTAGATACGTATGAAGCTGGTATTGCACTTCATGGAACAGAAGTGAAATCACTTCGTATGGGAAAATGCAGTATCAAAGAATCCTTTATTCGTATTGAAAACGGCGAAGTGTTTATCTATGGTATGCACATTAGTCCTTATGAAAAGGGGAATATTTTTAATAAAGATCCTCTTCGTGTGAAGAAATTGCTGCTTCATAAAGCTGAAATCAACAAGCTTTTTGGTAAAATCAAAGAAAAAGGGATGTCAGTAGTTCCTTTAAAAGTGTATCTGAAGGGAAGCTTGGTAAAAGTAGAAATCGGTCTTGCAAAAGGTAAAAAACTTTACGACAAACGTGATGATATTGCCAAGAAAGATCAGAAACGAGAAGCGGAACGTGATTTCAAAGTGAGAAATATTGGTTAGGAGATTGGGATATGGTACCTAGAACGAAAGAAGAACTTCGCAGATTGGTTTCGGGGATTACAGTAGATATGTATGAGGAAATGACTCCTCAACTTATTCAGTTGATTAACGAGACAAATAAGAATCCAAATTTAACAGATGCACAAAAGCAAGATGAGATCAGCCTTCATATGATGGGATTTACAAAGGCCTGTACAAATGAAATTATGATTGAAGTGCTTGGTGTGATATTAGGATTGGAGTAATTTATGAGTATAAAAGCAGTATTATTTGATCTGGATGCAACTTTGCTTCCAATGGATCAGGATGAATTTATTGGAACATATTTCAAAAGATTGACAGAACGTCTCGCAACCATTGGATATGCTCCAAAGAAGTTTGGGGAATGTCTTTGGAAGGGAGTAGGTGCCATGATTAAAAATGATGGCAGTTGTACAAACTGCGATGCATTTTGGAAGGTTTTTGCTACCATGTATGGTGAAGATGCGATGCAGGATAAAGGATTTGTGGATGCATATTATCGTACAGAATATAATAATTTGAAAGAAATATGTGGTTATAATCCGGCGGCGAAAGAAGTGGTGCAGGAAGTTAGAAGGCTTGGAATGAGACCAATTTTGGCGACAAATCCTCTTTTTCCATCGGCAGCTACGGAGAGCCGTATGAGATGGGCAGGTCTTGAACCAGAGGATTTTGACCATTTTACAACTTATGATAATAGTACTTACAGTAAACCAAACTTAAAGTATTACGAAGAAAT
Source organism: Faecalimonas sp. (assembly GCA_045543595.1). GTDB lineage: Bacteria > Bacillota > Clostridia > Lachnospirales > Lachnospiraceae > Faecalimonas. Next base: position 7,433 of record JAZQMU010000084.1, on the reverse strand, counting down.
CTTAGAGAAGATTGGCTGTAAGCCAGAAGAATGTATCATGGTTGGCAATGATGTGGATGATGATATGGTGGTAGAGGCTCTTGGAATGAAAGTCTTTTTGTTGACAGATTGTCTGATTAACAAAAACAATGTGGATATCTCTCGTTATCCAAACGGTGGATTTGGAGAATTGAAGGAATTTATACGTTGCAACCAATAGTTGCCACGCAGTTGGTAGATGTTTGGGATGCGATATGATATATTTGCACCATAAGGGAGGTGCGCTAATGGCTTTAGGAGAACGAATTAAAGAATGCAGACAGCAAGCGAACTTATCTCAAGAGAAGGTTGCAGAATTTGTGGGCGTGAGCAGGCAGGCTGTGACAAAATGGGAATCGAACCAGTCTGCACCAAGTACAGATAATTTATTTAAATTGGCAGAAGTATTTGGAACATCAGTGGATTTGCTGTTGGCTTCAGGAGATGTAAAGGAAAAATCGATTGCTGAGCAGGTGATTGAATTATATAAGGCAGAAGAGCAGAAGAAACGGGAAGATAAGAAAAATATGTGGATGAAACGAATTAAGATGACATTGCTTATTGTCGCAGGATATCTTTTGTTTTATTTTGTACTTCGAATTTTGTTTGTGCCTTTAAAAGATATGTCGGTGAAGTACTGGTTGATAACTATGAGTCCATATGATGTGCAAGATTATCTGTATGGATGGATTGTCAGTAGCAACTTGTTTTGGTTTATGGTGCTAGTGACTTCGATTTTTAGTTTGTGTGGTAAATTCAAAGTTGCATGGACGATCTATGCGGGTAATGTAATTGGATACATACTTGGATGTTTATTGGGACCTAACCCGGAAGGTGCAGCAATTGGTCAAGGACATTATGGATGGGCGATCTGGATCATAACAGTTTTGGTTTCGGTTATTGCTGGGTGTATTATGGAAAAAAAGCATAAAAAATGCTCGTGTTAATTTGCGTTGCTTGAGTCAATCTTAATGTTTGAACTATAATTGAGCAATAAAAGCAGAGGTTTTAGATGTGAGTGTGAATGAACTCCTCGGAGCTAAGGTGATGCAGCAGGATGACATTAATCAAGTGGCGGAACAACTTGCAAGAATCAATGAGCAATTGGCGATAAAAACAGACGTTGGAAGCGTTTGTGGAAGACGGTAGGAATTATTCTTGCGCTGATCATGCTGATTGAGATACTTTCAATAGCACTGTTTAGTTTTGGCGAAGGTAGTAAAGTTAAAGTGATTGAGTCGGAAGAAGATAGAATGGAAGAATAAAATATAATTGAATTATATGTTGGCGAATGCTATAATCGGTCTACATCGAAAAAGCATTCGCTTTTTTATTTCTATTTTCTTGGCAGCTCTGCCAGTCAATTCCACAAAAATCTAAAATAAAAATCAGGAGGAAAATGCATGGAACAAAATGTGTATGAAGTTTATGAAGGTTATCAGTTTAATTTGAGTGATTTTGCTCTGTTTTTATCAGTAATGAAGAATCCAAGAGCATATCGAAACGTGTTGAGTATTATTATGGAGGAACCAGATATTCAACTGCGAGAGGTGAAAGTAGAACATGTGATTCTGAATAAAAGTGGAAAACGAGCTATTCGACTTGACGCCTGGGCAGAATCTACAGATGATAGACAATTTAATATGGAAATGCAGAAAGACACAAAAGGGGATGATATCAGAAAACGTTCCAGATTTTATCAAGGAATGATGGATACACCTATTTTAAAATCAGGAAAAAAGACAAAATATCGAATGTTGCCATCAACAGTGATCATATTTATTACTCACGAAGATATATTTGGAAAGGATCTTGCAAAATATACCTTTACAGAACAATGTGAGGAAGTAGAAGGTTTGAAGTTGGATGATGGGACCACAAAAATATTTTTGAATATGGCAAGTAAAAATGGCACACCAGAACTGGTTAGTATGTTACAATATATGAAAGAGACACGAATTGACAATCCGGAAATAATTGTTAAGGATTCACGTATTCTTGAACTGGATGAAATTGTAACAGAAGTGAAAGAATCGGAAGAGTGGGAGGCTGTGCAAATGAATATGTATGAAATTCTTATGGAAAAAGGTATGAAAGCCGGTATGGAAAAAGGTATGGAAAAAGGCATAGAAAAAGGCATAGAAAAAGGTATACGATTCAAGTTGACAGAACAGGTGAATAAGAAGTTATCCAAGGGATTATCTGTTGAGCAGATTGCAGAAATGTTAGAAGAACCCGTTGAAGTGATCGAATCAATCGTTAAAGAATTGGAGAAATAATATGATTATTGATATATCACAAGAAGTGTTGTCATGCAAAGTATATCCCGGCGATCCAGCACCGTCGGTAACAAAATTATGCAGTATCAAAAGAGGAGATTCCTATAATTTATCTGCTTTTTCAATGTGCTTACATAATGGAACGCATGTGGATGTGCCAGCTCATTTTTTGAAAGAGGGAAATACGATCGATCAGGTAGGATTAGATGCTTTTGTTGGGCCATGCTATGTGGCAAAAACGAATGGCAATCTGACTGCAAATGGAGCAATGAGTATCATAGATAAAGCAAAAAAGATAGGAGCACCTGAACGTATTCTTCTTGCTGGGGACTTAGTTGTGACAGCCGATGCCGCAAGAATCTTTGCAAATAGTCGAATAAAACTGATTGGAAATGAAGGACAATCTGTGGGCCCGGAAAATGAGCCAATGGAAGTTCATAAGATTCTTCTTGAAGCAGGGGTTGTCCTGCTGGAAGGTGTCGTGCTAGATGATGTAAATGAAGGAAAGTATTTCTTGAGCGCGGCGCCGCTTAATATTGCAGGAGGCGAAGGTGCACCGTGCAGGGCTTATCTGATAGATGAAGATATAAAAAAATACTACTCATGTGAGTAGTATTTTTTATTTGATTCTTTTTCCGTCAAGCACCGCTTCTACAAGCGTATCACCTTGATAGACAAGTTTTAAAGAGAAGAATGGTGCATTTTCGTTCAGAAGATCAAAGAAGATCAAGTCACCCTCCCAGAGATTAAGCTCTGAGACTTTGTTTTTCGGCACCCATTCTAGTGTTCCTTCATCGCAGGCAATCATCTCTCCCTCATATTCATCTGCAGTGTAGAGATGCATGTATTCTGCTTCTTCTAAGCCATCAGTGATGAATGTGACGATTCCGCGGAAACGATAGGATGTTAACGTGAGACCAGTTTCTTCCTTGGCTTCGCGGAGAAGGCATTCTTCTGGGGATTCGTTGAGCTTAAAATGTCCTCCGATACCAATCCATTTGTCTTTGTTAATGTCATTTTTTTTAGATACACGATGTAACATGAGATAATGATCATCCTTCTCAATGTAACATAGTGTAGTCAGATTCTGAATGTTTCTCATCTTATTCTTCAACTGTTACAGTTTTCATCACTTGACCAATGATTGGTCTGTCTCTCCAGTCAGTAGGTACTTCTGCAATTTCATTTACGATTTCCATACCTTCGATAACTTTACCAAATGCGGCATAAGAACCGTCTAAGTGTGGAGATGTTTCATGCATGATAAAGAATTGAGAACCTGCTGAGTTAGGATCCATAGCACGAGCCATAGAGATAACACCTGGTGTATGTTTGAGGTCATTTGCAACACCGTTTTGTGCGAATTCACCTTTGATTTGGTAACCTGGGCCGCCCATGCCAGTTCCTTCTGGACATCCGCCTTGGATCATGAAACCACGGATAACACGGTGGAAAATAAGACCATCATAGAAGCCTTTCTTTACTAAAGATACAAAGTTATCAACTGTAATTGGTGCAACATCTGGGTATAATTCCACTTTGATTTTTGCGCCGCCTTCCATTTCAATTGTTACGATTGGATTTGCCATAATCTTAATTCCTTTCTGTCTTAAAATACTCTGTTACATATTTTATATTTCCCGGAAAGGTTTGTCAATATTGTGGCATCTATTGAAAATAAGTCGTATATGAAGTAAAATAGGTTAGATAAGCATAGAGAAAAGAGGAAAGTCTATGAGCATGATTAAAACAGAAAATTTAGTATTTGAATATGAGAAGCGTGACGACGAAGGCAATGTTATAGGAGCGCGTCGTGCCATTGACGAAGTGAATCTTGATATAGAACCAGGACAGTTTATTGCGATTTTGGGGCACAATGGTTCTGGAAAATCTACCCTTGCAAAGCACATGAATGCCATTTTGGAGCCGACAAGCGGAATCATGTGGGTGGATGGGAAGAACACAAAAGAAGAAGATAATATTTGGGATGTGCGTCAGACAGCCGGCATGGTATTTCAAAATCCAGATAACCAGATTATCGGAACGGTTGTAGAAGAAGATGTGGGATTTGGACCTGAAAATCTTGGTGTTCCAACGGAAGAAATTTGGGAACGAGTAGAAGACAGTCTGTCTAAAGTCGGCATGATAGAATACAGACATCATTCGCCGAACAAGTTGTCGGGAGGTCAGAAACAACGTGTTGCTATCGCGGGCGTAGTTGCCATGAGACCAAAGTGTATCGTTCTTGATGAGCCAACGGCCATGCTTGACCCAAATGGGAGAAAAGAAGTTCTCCGCACAGTGGAAGAACTTCGAAAACGTGAAAAGGTAACGGTTATTTTAATTACCCACTATATGGAAGAAGTGATCGGTGCCGACCGCGTAATCGTTATGGATAAAGGGCATGTGGTGATGGACGGAACGACAAGAGAAATCTTCAGTCAGGTGGAACTCTTAAAGCAATATCGTCTTGATGTACCACAAGTCACACTGCTAGGTTATGAATTAAAGCAAAAGGGATATGATATTCCTGATGGAATTTTGACAACGGAAGAGTTGATCGAAGCCCTTGCAAAATGTGAACCACAAAAAGCTGACGGTGAAAAAGAAGTAAAAAAAGTACCAGCAGAAAAAGAGCAGGAAAGCAGAGAACCGATTCTCAAATTAGAAAAAGTGAATTATGTGTATAGTCCGGGAAATGCATATGAAAAGCATGCCTTGAAAGATATTGACCTTGATATCTATGAAGGTCAATTTATAGGTGTGATCGGACATACAGGATCAGGAAAATCTACGTTGATCCAACATTTGAATGGACTCATCAAAGCTACAAGTGGAGCTTTGTATTACAATGGTGACAACATTTACGGAGAAAAATACAATCTCCGTCAGCTTCGAAACAATGTGGGACTGGTATTCCAGTATCCAGAACACCAATTGTTTGAAGTGGATGTTCTGACAGATGTTTGTTTTGGACCAAAAAATCAAGGTTTTTCAGAGGAAGAAGCTAAGGAACGAGCTTTGGAGGCATTGCAGTTAGTGGGACTTGCAGAGAAATATTACGATGTCTCGCCATTTGATCTTTCAGGAGGACAGAAACGTCGCGTGGCAATTGCAGGTGTCCTTGCCATGAAACCAAAGGTGCTGGTTCTCGATGAGCCAACAGCAGGACTTGATCCAAAAGGGCGAGATGAGATTTTAGACCAGATTGCATATTTGCAGAAAGCTGGAAATCTTACGGTAATTCTGGTTTCTCATAGTATGGAAGACATTGCAAAATACGTAGACCGCATTATTGTTATGAACAAAGGTAACAAGATGTTTGACGGGGAACCAAAAGAAGTATTTGCACATTACAAAGAGTTGGAAAAAGTTGGACTTGCGGCACCGCAGGTGACATATATGATGCATGCGCTGAAAGAAAGAGGGTTTGCAGTTGATACAGATGCTACAACCATAAGTGAAGCTGTGGAAACTATTTCAAAAGCGTTAGAAGATAGATAGGAGACAATATGATTAGAGATATTACAATCGGGCAATATTACCCTTCAAATAGTAAATTGCACCGCTTAGATCCAAGAGTAAAAATCATGTGTACATTGTTGTATCTGATTTCTCTGTTCTTATTCAATAATATTGGTGGTTATATCGTTGCGACTGTATTTTTGATAGCGGTCATCCGCGTTTCAAAAGTACCATTTAAATTTATAGTAAAAGGTTTGAAACCGATCATCATGCTGCTTATGATCACAGTTTTGTTTAACTTGTTTTTGACAAAATCAGGAAATGTGATTTTTGCTGTATGGATCTTAAAAGTGACAGATGAAGGCCTTAGAACAGCGATCTTCATGACAATTCGTTTAGTGTATTTGATTTTGGGTTCATCTCTTATGACCTTTACAACAACACCAAATGCATTGACAGATGGTATCGAAAAGTTATTATGGCCATTCCAAAAGATTAAACTTCCAGTGCACGAGATTGCTATGATGATGTCAATTGCCCTTCGTTTCATTCCAATTCTGTTGGAAGAGACAGATAAGATCATGAAAGCGCAGATTGCAAGAGGAGCAGATTTGGAAAATGGAAATATTATTCAAAAAGCGAAAGCGATGATTCCGATTTTGGTTCCGCTTTTTGTATCAGCATTTAGACGCGCTAATGATCTGGCTATGGCGATGGAAGCAAGATGCTATCGCGGTGGTGAAGGTCGTACGAAAATGAAACCTCTGGTTTATGGAAAGAAAGATTATGTCGCATATGCGATCACAATTGTTTATGTTGTGATAGCCGTTGTGATTGGTAGATAAGAATGAAGCGAATTAAACTTACAATTGCCTACGATGGCACAAATTATTGTGGTTGGCAGGTTCAACCGAATGGAATTACAATTGAAGAAGTCATCAACAAGGCATTGTCAAAACTGACAGGTGAGGAAATTCTTGTGATCGGTGCAAGCCGCACAGATTCAGGCGTTCACGCTATGGGGAATGTGGCTGTATTTGATACGGATACTACAATTCCGCCAGAAAAAATTGGGATTGCATTGAATCAGAGACTGCCAGAAGATATTGTGATCACAAAATCCGAGGAAGTACCATTGGATTTTCATCCAAGATATTGCGATTGCAGTAAGACTTACGAATATCACATTATCAATACAAGAATCCCAGTTCCAACAAAAAGACTCACCAATTATTTTGTGTCGTACGTTTTAGACATCGATAAGATGCGCCAGGCGGCGTCTTATCTCGTGGGAGAGCACGATTTTGTCAGCTTCTGCAACGTGAGAACCGATGTGGAAAATACAGTCCGCACCATTACAGCGTTGGATATTTTGACAAATGGAAATGAAATCACCATTCGAATTACTGGAAATGGATTCCTCTATAATATGGTGAGAATCATCGTGGGAACGCTGATCCGTGTTGGGCGAGGTTTTTATGAACCTGAAAAAGTAAAAGAAATCTTAGAAGCAAAGGACCGAAAAGCGGCAGGCGTGACAGCGCCAGCACATGGACTAATGCTTATGGAAATTGAATATAAGTAAAAAAAACAGCCATACTAATCCTGTACCAAAATAGATAGGAGGAATTAGTATGGCTGAAATTTCTGTTTTAGACTTACAAAACTTAC
>JAZQMU010000083.1:0-9082 GCA_045543595.1 Faecalimonas sp. | reverse complement strand
ATGTCAACGTTGTGTATCACCATGCAGAAATTAGCACAGATGATCCAGCAAACGCTAGCGTAAACAATTCTATCCTTGATAGAGAAAAATACAAAGCAAATCGAGATGTGTGCCGTCAAGATATTGCGGAGTTTGAGGATGCTGCGTGGGCATTACAAGACTCAATGATCAACAAACAAGCAACAACGGAGGTTCAATAATATGCAAACAAAATTAACATTTTCAGAAGTAAAAAGAAAATATGAAATTTTAGGAAGTTTTGTAGACAAAGTTCTTCCAAGAAAAGTGACTACAGCAATCGCAAGAACTGTGGCCAAATTCGAAAAAGAGTTGGAGTTCTATGACAAACAACGTGCCGACGTAGTAAAAAGATATGCATTGAAAAATGAAGATGGTACTTATATCATCGAAAACAATGCATATACGTTTGAGTCAAAAGACGATGAAAAAGCGTTCATTGAAGAAATCGAACAATTAAATTCAACAGAAGTGGATGTTGAAATCATGCGTTTTGATGTCAGTGAGTTGGAACGCTGTGATATCGTTGATAAGTATGACAAGCTCACAGCACGAGAAGAACTTGCGCTTGAATTTATTATCGATTATGGAGAAGGGGACGAATCTTAGGATTTGTCCTTTTTCAATGAAAGGAAGATGTAATGGTGAAAATTGGAGAAAAACTAGCAAAACTTATTGACGTTAAAAGTATTATGACTCTCACTTTGACAATTGCATTTGTTGTTTTGGTGGGAAAAGGTATGGTTGACGGTGATAAGTTTATGGCTATTTACACTATGATCGTAGGCTTTTATTTTGGTGTTCAATCTACAAAAGCAAATGTTTAGGCGGTGAGAGAGATGAACGAAATAATTTCACATATTATAGACATTGCTTTGCCAATTTTGTTAGGGTATGTTGTGTGGCTTCTTAAAGAAGAACGAAAAGAGCGTAAAGCAAATACACAAGGCATGAAAGAAATTTTAGGCTACATGATCGACAGATGGCATGAAGAATTTATGTTACAAGGTTATGTTACAACAGATCAGAGAAATCAGTTCGAGGATGTGTATGTTGCGTATGCTGCAAACAAAGGTAATGGTGCAAGAAAGAAAAAATGGGAAGAAATACAATGTTTGCATGTTGATGATACGAAGAGCAGCATGAGTCCTTTCTTACAATTTTACTTTGAACAGAAAAATAAAATGCAAAAAGAAATGTCTAAATGAGTAGAACGCAAGTGAGCGTTCTTTTTATTGAAAGGAGGAAAAGTATGTCTGTAAAACAATCACAATTGAGACAACATTTCCTGGATCTGGGAAAAAAAGGAGCTCTCTATGTATGGGGAGCGAATGGTCAAACGATTACCAAAGCGCTTATGGACAAACTCTATAGCACATTTGGTAGTGGTACATACACAAAGGCATATTACAATAACAAATTAAAAGCAGGAGAAGGAAAGCCTGGAGCAGACTGTTCTGGTGCACTGTACCCTGTTTCGGGTTATGATACAACTGCGGCAGGTTATTACAACCGATGTAAGTCAAAAGGGAAAATCGCAACAATTCCTGAAAACAAAGTATGCCTGGTATTCAAACGAAATTCAAAAGGCGTAATCAATCATGTTGGATGTTATACTGGTGATGGTTATGTTTCAGAAATGGCTTCCAGCAACTTAAACTACCAGCGTAAAAAACTGAAAGGTAACGGTTGGGACCTTTGGGGAATGCCTGACTTCATTTCCAATCCGAACGAGAACTACGTGGAGCTTCTGGAAGCAGATGGAGAATGGGGCAAAGACACCACAATGAAATCACAGCACGTGTTTAATACTGTTGAGGATGGTAAGATTTCAAATCAACTTGTCAGCTGCAGACAGTATCTCTCTATGGCACTAACTTCTTCTTGGGAGTTCAAGAAAAAGGAACTCTGTGGTAGTGGTTCGCGTTTGATCAGAGAAATTCAGAAGTTCCTGACAAAAGAAGGATATGATGCTGGAGGCATTGATGGTTTCTGTGGAAAGAAAACAGTTACGGCAATGCAATTGTTCTTGAAAGACCTTGGTTATTACAAAGGTTCTATCAATGGAATTCTTAATGTAGCCACTGTAAAAGGATGGCAGCAGTACATCAACAGCAGATTGATGGAATAAAATTCCCTCTAGTTTAACCGCTAGAGGGATGAGTTTCTTCTATACAATATATGAACAAAAACTACCATTGTGCATTATAAACAAATATACGTTGGTAACACGTTGGTAACAAATCTTTTCAAGAATGGCTTGTTTGCGAGCTTCTTCAATTGATACAATATATCACGTGTATAATTTGAGTGAATTAAAAGTCTCAGGATTTCCTGGGACTTTTCTTTTTTGGAGAAATTGACAGTTTTTATATACATCGCACAAAAAAGATGGCAAAAGTTGACAAATTATTGTCAATGAGCGTATAATAAAATGTATATTTATTTAGAGAAAAGAGGAAAAGAAATGTCAGGAAAAGAAAAGAAGAAAAGTGGTATTCTTGGAACGATTGAACGTGTTGGTAATGCGTTGCCACATCCGTTTATTTTGTTCTTGATCATCACAGGCGGACTTGTTGTAATTGCAGCAATTCTTGCAGCTTTAGGTGTATCGGTGACAAACCCAACAACGGAAGAAGTTGTAGTAGTAAAAAGTTTGCTTACAAAAGATGGTTTAACATGGTTCATGACGAGTATGGTAAGTAACTTTTCAAGTTTTGCAGCTTTAGGTGTTGTATTAGCTATGCAAATGGCTATCGGTGTTGCAGAAGGAAGTGGTCTTTTGACAACAGCAATGCGTCGTGCAATTTTAGGTGTTCCAACATGGTTATTAACAGCAGTAGTTTTATTCTTAGGAATTAACGGTAGTATTGCTTCAGAAGCATCTATTATTTTTATTCCACCATTAGCAGCAACAGCGTTCTGGGCGGCTGGAAAACATCCTTTAGCAGGTCTTATTGCAGGTTATGCAGCTACAAATGCAGGTTTCACAGCTAACGTTATGATTACTGCAACGGATGCATTGTTAGCACCAGTTACTCAGGAAGTGGCACAAACAATTGATCCTACATATACAACAACAGTTGCTAATAACTGGTACTTTATGATTGCATCATGTGTTATCCTTACACTTGTCGGTGTGTTTGTGAACGATAAGATTATTGTTCCACGTCTTGGAGAATATAAGGGAACAGAAGTTGACAGCGAAAGAGATGCGACTAATGCAGAAAAGAAAGGTCTTCGCAACGCAGGCATCTTTAGTGTCATTTTTATCGCAATTATCCTTATTGGAACAATTCCAAAAACAGGTTTCCTTCGCGGCAGTGATGGCACTGTTGTAAATGGACCATTTATCACAGGTCTTGTTGGATTCTTAATTCTTTACTTCATTTTAGTAGGTATTGTATATGGTAAAACAGTTGGAGTATTCAAGAAAGCAAGTGATATTCCAGCAGTTATGGCAAAATCATTAGAATCATTAACAGGTTATATTGTATTAGTATTTGTTATCGCTCAATTTATTCAAATTTTCAGCTATACAAACCTTGGTACAGTAATTGCTGTAACAGCAGCTAATTTCTTGAAGAGTGCTGGATTTACAGGAATTCCAATGGTTCTCTGTGTAATTTTAATTACAACATTAGTAAACTTCTTTATGACAAGTGGTACAGCAAAATGGTACATTTTCGCACCAATTTTTGTTCCAATGTTTATGATGCTTGGTTACTCACCTGAGTTTGCACAAGTAATCTACCGTATCGGTGACTCTTGTACAAATCCAATTACACCAATTTATCCATATTTGCCAATGATTATTGGAATGGCATCTAAGTATGATAAGAAGACTGGAATGGGTACAATCATTTCTATGATGCTTCCATATTCAGTAGCGTTCTTACTTGTTTGGATCGTTCTGGTAATTGCTTGGATGTTATTAGGTTTACCATTAGGACCAGGAGCAACAGTATTTATGTAATAAGCACAAAAGCCGTCTTTTATAAAGGCGGCTTTTTTGAAAAGATATAAGGAGGTAACTGTGAGTTATCAAAACCAGTTAGAGAATATAAAAACAATTAACGATCAGTTTCGTTATTATAAGACGGTAGAATCCTTGTTTGAACTTGACCAATGGTCTGCCTTACCAGTGGAAGGTGCGGCTTACCGACAACAGGTGGCTGCTCATATTGCTTCGCAGAAAGCAGGTTTGTTTGATAGCATAGAGGCAGAAAAGGCAGCAGAATATTTTGCAAAAGTGAATTTGAATGAGATAGAAGATTATGTTGAAAAAGGATTGATCCGAAGTTTTCTGTTCCGGTATAGAAATCAAACTCGTACACCAAAGGATTTAATGCGTCAATATAGTATGCTTCGCGCAGATACTATGAATAAATGGAAGGAAGCCCGTGAAAAGCAAGATTTTGAAGTGTTCCGTCCATGGCTGGAAAAGGTGTTTTTATTAAAAAAACAGATTGCACTTGCGATAGATCCGGAAAAACCTGCATTTGAAACATTAGTAGATATGAATGATGAGGGAACAGGATGCGATGCCATAAGCAGAGAGTTTGATGTGTTAAAAACAGGGCTGACAGAACTAAGAAGTCGTATTGAAAAAAGTGCTGTGATTCCAGACACATCCATTTTCAATACACCAGTGGACCCGATAAAAGTAGAAGCATTTTCTCACAGACTTTCCCGTGAATTCGGATATCAGGAAAGTCGCGGAGGCTTTAATAATAAAGTGGTACACGCATTTACTTCTTTTATGGGTCCTAGAGATGCCAGAGTTTCGACCTATCAAAACAACAGTTTGAATATGATCTTTACTTGCCTTCATGAAGCTGGTCATGCTATGTATGCAAGCGGTGGGAATGACCGTGTGAATGCAGCCAACATGTGGGGCGGTATTGAAGGAAGTTTTCAGGAATCTATGGCTCGATTCTGTGAAAATATTGCAGGACGTAGTAGAGCATATTGGGAATATTATTATCCACAGCTTCAAAAGGAATTTCCAGAGTTTGTAAATGTGCCTTTAGATGACTTCTATTTATCCATGAATGCGGTAAAACCTGGTCTTCGACGCATCACAGCAGATGAGGTGACTTACAGTTTGCATGTAATCTTGCGCTATGAACTGGAAAGAGACTGCTTTGGCGGAGTGCTCGAAGTGGGGGATCTTGCAAAGGCATGGAATGATCTTAGTGAGAAATACATTGGTATTCGCCCATCAAATGATACAGAAGGTGTACTTCAGGATATGCACTGGGCTGGTGATTATATAGGATATTTCCAAAGTTATGCACTTGGAAATATTTACTGTGGCCAGATCAGAGAAGCGATTTTAAGAGATGTTCAAAATTGGGAAGCGCAGCTTCGCCAAGGAAATGTGAAAGATCTGAACAGATGGCTTGATGAAAATGTTCGTCAATATGGATGCTGTTTTACAGCAGGTCAGATGGCAGAACGCATCACAGGAAAAACATTGGATGCAAAACCATTCTTGAAATATTTGGAAGAAAAATATAGCCAGATATACAAACTTTAGAGATAAAACAAGACGAGAGATTGCGCAAAGGCGCAATCTCTTTTGATTAGTACATGTAATTTAGGGATTTGTCGTAAAAGTAAGCTTGATCTGAAAGGATTTCCTCGGGATGAACCTGTGTGTCATTAATTTCCTTGATCATTTCATTTAGCTCGCAACGCAGTGGACTTTTGCTTTCCGGAATAATGATGACCTCGTGGATACTGCTTGGAATGATGTAGTAATTTTCACCAACATAATGGTAGATCTTTTTAAGCATATCATCATATAGAATGCAGCTTGCACCAAGACAGCGTTGTGTATTTGTTAAAACAAAAAGGGGATTTGGTTCACCTGTGTACTCAATGGAAGTGTTTTTTAGCATATCTTCAATGGCAAGATACATTGGTTTGAAGTCTGCAGGAAGTAATGTTGGCATATTTTCATGAGCAATATCATATATTTCCTGGATAGAGACTTCCCAGAATCTCAAAAGATCATAATTGATAAGGATGGTAGCTGTTCCCAGTGGTTCCTCTTCAAAAAGAACATAAAAAACAATAGAAAAATCAGAGTAAGAAAAGTGAGGAATGGATTTTAAAAGTTGTTTGTTTTTTTCGGTGTTGATCAGTTTATAGGCAATGCGGGATCTGATGTTTTCAAAATCTTTGATGCGTTCGATTTCCCAATTTTGTTCATACTTGATCTCGTGATATAAGCGTGCGATATCTTCCGCAATTTCCTCGATAGTGCTTCCGGTTTGATAATGTTCAAAATATTCTTCCAGATAAATAGTTGGAGAAATGTTGATATGTTTGTTTGTGATGGAAATTCCGATTCGTTCATGACCATTATTTTTTAGAGTTGTGTGGTTTTCGATATTAAGATTTGGTTCTAAGAAATGTTTGACTGTTTCTTTTACTTCAACAGCAAATTGTTGATAATTCATATGCGCTCCTTTCAAAAAAGGGCGTATGATTTATGGATAAGTATTATGGTTTCTTGATTATAGTTCAGGGGGTGTGAAAAAGCAATACCTTTACTTTTGAAAAATTTTATGATACCATGAAAAATGTTATTTTGATATAAGCACCTATAGCTCAGTGGATAGAGCACCGCCCTCCGGAGGCGGGTGCGGCGGTTCGAGTCCGCCTAGGTGCGCTGTTGATATACATTGTTTTTTGCCGGTTTTTATGGTAGAATAGATAAGATACAGAAATTGAAAATCTTAGGAGGAAATATGAAGAAATTAGTTGATTTACTGACAAGTGAGTTGGAAGCGGCTTTTGAAAAAGCAGGCTATGATAAACAGTACGCAAGAGTAACTCTTTCTAACAGACCAGACTTGTGTGAATATCAATGCAATGGTGCTATGGCAGCGGCAAAAGCGTACAAAAAAGCGCCTATCATGATTGCAAACGATGTGGTTGCAATTTTAGAAAACAGTACTTGTGTAGAAAAAGTTGATGCAGTTAATCCAGGATTTATTAATATAACATTAGATGCAGCTTTTGTTGCAGACTATTTAAGATCAATGAATGAAGACGATAAGTTGGGAGTTGCTTCACCAGAAAAGGCGAAGAAGATCATCGTTGACTACGGCGGAGCAAATGTTGCAAAACCTCTTCACGTAGGGCACCTTCGTTCAGCCGTTATCGGAGAAAGTATTAAACGTATTGCAAAATATGTTGGTCACGAAGTGATTGGCGATGTACATCTTGGAGACTGGGGTTACCAGATGGGTCTTGTATGTACAGAGTTAAAGAAAAGAAAACCAGAGCTTCCATATTTTGATGACTCTTTCGAAGGGGAATACCCAACAGAAGCACCATTTACAATCAGTGAGTTGGAAGAAATCTATCCAACAGCCAGTGCTTATGCAAAGGAACATGAAGATTTCAGAGAAGAAGCTCTTCAAGCAACATATCTTTTACAAAATGGACATAGAGGTTACACAGCAATCTGGAAACACATTATGGACGTTTCTGTAGCTGACTTAAAGAAAAACTATGGCGCGTTAAATGTGGAATTTGACCTTTGGAAAGGGGAAGCAGATGCGCAACCTTATATTCCAGAGCTCGTTGAATTCTTAAAACAAAGCGGACATGCTGTGCTTGATCAAGGTGCACTTGTAGTAGACGTAAAAGAAGAAACTGATACAAAAGAGATTCCACCATGTATGATCTTAAAATCAGATGGTGCAGCTCTTTACGCAACAACAGAACTTGGTACTATCGTTGCGCGTGAAAAAGAATATGCTCCAGACGAAGTGGTATATATCACAGACAAACGTCAGGAATTACATTTCGTGCAAGTGTTCCGTTGTGCAAAGAAAACAGGTATTGTTCGAGAATGTACAGAATTAAAACACATCGGATTTGGTACAATGAATGGAAAGGACGGCAAGCCATTTAAGACAAGAGATGGCGGAGTAATGCGTCTGGAACATTTGATTGGAGATATCAATGAAAAGATGTACGAAAAGATTGCTGAAAACCGTACAGTAGAAGAATCAGAAGCGAGAGAAACAGCGAAAAAAGTTGGTCTTGCAGCTCTTAAGTATGGTGATTTGTCAAATCAGGCAGCAAAAGATTATGTGTTTGACGTGGATCGTTTCATTTCTTTTGAAGGTAATACTGGTCCATACATTTTATATACGATCGTTCGTATCAAATCGATCCTTTCCAGATATGCAGAATCAGGAAAAGAAGTTTCAGCATGCAAATTGATGAAAGCAGAATCAGCAAGTGAAAAAGCACTTATGCTGGAAGTGGCTAAATTCAACCATGTGATCGAAGGTGCTTACGAAGAACTTGCACCACATAAGATTTGTGCATATATTTACGATTTATCGAATGCATTTAACCGTTTCTATCATGAAACAAAGATTCTTTCAGAAGAAAATGAAGATAGACAAGCAGGATTTATTGCATTGCTCGCACTCACAAGACGTGTGCTTGAAGCTTGCATCGATATGCTTGGATTTGAAGCGCCAGAAAGGATGTAACAGATGACAGAAAAGTTATTTTATGAAGACAGCCATATGATAACATTCTCTGCAGAAGTAAAAGCTTGCGAAAAAAAGGGAGATTATTATGAGGCAGTTCTTGACCGAACTGCCTTTTTTCCTGAAGGTGGCGGGCAGTATGCAGACACAGGTTTGATCGATGGTGTCAAAGTGCTGGATGTGCACGAAAAGGGAAATGTTATTTATCACAAGCTGGAAGCACCTTTGGAAATAGGTAAAAAGGTAGAAGGAAGTATTGATTGGGAGGAACGTTTCTCCAAAATGCAGCAACATTCAGGAGAACATATCGTTTCCGGTATCGTTCATCAGATGTTTGGCTATGATAATGTGGGATTCCACATGGGAAAAGATGCGATCACAATGGATTTCAATGGCGCTTTTACAAAAGATGATTTGAAGATCATTGAAGAAAAAGCCAATGAAGCTGTAGTGAAAAATCTGGATATTCAGGTTTTATACCCTGCAAAAGAAGAGCTTGCTGATATGACATATCGAAGCAAGATTGAGATTGAAGG
>JAZQMU010000082.1:0-4250 GCA_045543595.1 Faecalimonas sp. | reverse complement strand
AACGCTTCTTTGACAAAAGCAATTTCTCCTTTTTCCACATGGTTTACATAATCTAAAATTTCTGCCAATGTGTATCTATGAATTACGACTTCTTCACTCTCTTTTGCAGATTCTCTTCTTTCTTTTTCAAAGAGAACTTTTCCATTTTTTTCAATGTAATAAATATCCGTATGGCCTCCTGCAATTTTTACGATACAACTGTCTTTTTCTGTTTTCACAGTAGCATCGATCGTAATCTCAGAACCGATATGATCAAGAATAACCTTGACTTTTCCGTCTTCGACCAATTGCTCCGCTTTTCGATTGTCTTCTTCCGTCACGTCCTCCAAAGATTCCAGACCCTTATCTGGATTTCCAGCCACAACACCCAATGCGGCAGAAAACACATTTCCAACCTCGTTAGAATTAGGAATTCCACATGTAAACGCATTCTTATACATTCCAGAATTTAAAGCCACAAGAACTTCTGTCACTTCTCCATCTGTATATTTTTTTGCCATAGAAACTGCAAAGGCAATGGCTCCTGGCTCTGTAACTCCCAGCGCTGGTCTCATATCATTTTTAATCAGTTCTGTCAGTAAATGCATATCTTTTCTCCTGTAGGACAAAAAAGTGGGTACATAAATCGCACCCACCTGTTTTGTAATTTAACTAACTTTTAATTTGAATTTTTGAATTTCTTTTTCGCCAGAAACTTTTTCGATAACTCCGCCGATACTGCGAAGTTTTTCTGCAAATTTTTCATAGCCTCTTTGAATGTATACGATATCATCGATAATTGTAATTCCTTCTGTTGCTAAACCCGCGATTACGAGAGCAGCACCGGCTCTAAGATCTGGAGCACTAACTCTTGCTGCAGATAATTTTTCAACACCTTCAATTACTGCTGTATTACCTTCTACTCTGACGTTTGCTCCCATACGAGCAAGCTCATCCAAATATTTAAAACGATTTTCAAAAATACTTTCTGTAATCACACTAGTTCCTTCACAGAGAGCTAATGTAACACCAATCTGTGGCTGCATGTCTGTTGGATATCCTGGGTATGGTAATGTTTTTACCTGAGTACTTCTCAATCTGTTCTTTGCAACAACACGAACAGCATCGTCAAACTCCTCTACCTCGCATCCAATTTCAACCAACTTAGCTACCGTCGCTTCCAAATGCTTTGGAATAACATTCATTACTGTAACATCGCCTTTTGTAGCTGCTGCTGCAAACATAAATGTACCTGCTTCAATCTGATCCGGAATGATGGAATACTCTGTATTGTGAAGACTTTCCACTCCTTTAATCTTAATCACATCTGTACCAGCACCCTTGATGTTGGCGCCCATACTGTTCAAGAAGTTTGCAACGTCTACTACGTGAGGTTCTTTTGCAACATTTTCAAGGATGGTTGTTCCCTGAGCCATAGTTGCTGCCATCATCACGTTGATCGTCGCGCCAACACTTACAACGTCAAAATATAAATGTGTTCCTTTTAATTGTTCAGCTTCTGCTACAATCTTACCTTGTTCAATCTCCACATCCGCACCAAGTGCACGGAAACCTTTCAAATGCTGATCGATCGGACGACTGCCAATATGGCATCCGCCTGGAAGTGCAACTTCCGCTCTGCCGTATTTGCCAAGCAATGCACCCAACAAATAGTAAGATGCTCGAATCTTCTTAATAAAATCATAATCAATACTTACGTCAGTAATTCCCGCACCATTGATCTTTACTGTATGTCTATCCACACGCTGTACAAACGCACCAATTCCACTGATTGCTTCCAGCAGAACATTGATATCGTTTACGTCTGGCAAATTCTCAATAACAACGGTCTCATCTGTCATGATCGCAGCCGCCAAAATTGGAAGTGCTGCATTCTTTGCGCCACCGATTTCAACCTCTCCAACTAATGGAGTTCCTCCCTTAATAACATATTGTTCCATTTTACACCCCTATGGTTCTATATTCCCAAATCTATCAATTATTATTTTTATACATAATAACCCTATTGTGTTATCATTCTACGATTATAGCACAAAATATATCTTTGTAAAATATTTTCTATATAGATTTTATAAAGAAATAATAAAATAGGAGGTCCTTCCCCTCCTATTCAAACAACTCCAATACTTTATCAATAGTTTCTTCTAAACTGAGTCCGCTTTCTTCCACAACACAGTCTGCATATTTTTCAAAAAGCTGTACACGTTCTTCATATAAGTCTTTTAATGTTTGCCCTTCTTTCAGCACAACTCCTCTGTTTTTCGCATTTGATATTCTGGCATTGATCTCTTCAAATGAAACGCGAAGATAAACCACTGTTCCAATTTCTTTAAAATGCTGCATCGCTTCTTCGCAATACACAACACTTCCTCCTGGCGAGATTACAGATTTTTCTGCTTGGAGATCTCGATTCACCTGATTTTCTATTTTTAAAAATCCTTCATTACCTTCTTCTGCAATAATTTCTTTGAGAAGTCGTTTTTCTTGTCGCTGAATCAACAAATCTGTGTCAACAAACTCATAACCAAGACGTTTTGCTACAACAACTCCCACTGTACTTTTCCCTGATGCTGGCATACCAATTAAAATGATATTTTTCATTTGTAATCTCCATCCTTAAAAATATATTCTTCTGCGTTCTTTTCTATGCTGACGTCTTCTTTGATGCAATTCCTGAAAAGCAATGATCTGAATGATATGTTTCAACCATTCACCATCTTCCATATTTTTTTCTTCCGATTTTACCTTTTCGTAAATACGGTTACATAACATACGAATCTGAAGCTGATCTGGATACTCATCATAAATCATGCTTCCCACATATGCCATGCGGTCAAATTCCGCCTCCACGTATGGCAAAATTCGCTTTACCGCTATGGGATACATACTTTTCATATATTCAAAGTCTCGTCGTTCCATTTTTTCATCATCATATTGCAAAGGCATTGGATATGCCATGTAATATGGTAATCGCTCATTCACGGCTCACACTTCCATTCTTTCAGTCTACGCTATAGCATATGAAAAAATGTTTGTCCCTGTGAATCAAAATTCGGTTTCTGCTAACGCCATAAATTTCTCAATTTTTCTATCAGAAGTTTATCGTTCATCAAATCACTTCCCGTGATGATCCTGATATTCATATCATTCGCACGTTGTCTTAAAAGTTTTCCACCCTTTGATCCTGGCAACGCACTCACCACCAACACTTTCTTTGCATATTTTCCGCCGAATTGCTCTGAAACTGTCTGAATCTTATAAAGTTCATCCGATGTCACATCTCCGTTTTTACATGAGATAAAAACAGGAACCATTTTATGCATTAGAAATACATCAATTTCGTTAATGGTATCAAAAACACCTTCCGCCGTATGGATTTTCCCATCCCAATCTATCTCTACACCAGTCATAGCATCGTTATAAACTTTATTTCCATTTTCATCCACTAAGCCTTGAGCTGTAAGATATATTTTCATTTCGAGAACCTGTCCTGCTTTCGAAAGGCATTTTCTCACTTGACTGTTTTTATATTTTAAGACAAATATCTGCGAATTTCTATCTTCAATTTCAATAACATTGGCATCACATAATTTTTCAAACAGCCCGTTCAGATAACTGATATCACCTTTTTGTTTACTGCAATAATTCTTCAGTTCCTCTTTTTTCACTTCTACAGTTAAAAGATCCTCACTTGTAATGCCTTCTTTACCCAGATAATCAAATACCCCTGCATGGGCATTCCATTCTCTAGGGTTTTTCTTGCATACAGCCCACATCTTCTCTACATCTTTGATAAATTCTGGATCAATATCCCAACCATAAAAGTTTGTTTCGTCTCTGCAAATTACTGTCCCACCATAAATCTGAACATTTTCTGCCACACTTAAGTTGAGGTTACCTTGTTCGATTTTATTTCCATCCATATCACAATCATAGACCGTATTATTCTGGATACTAATTCTGTGAACCTGTATGTTCTGTTCCTTATGCCGTTCACATACAATTCCAAGTGCAAACATCGCCATTTCGTCTCCGCCCGTGATATTAAACACGCAATCCGGATTTTCCTGTATTATTTGCTCAAGTACATGTACGACTTGGTCTGTTTTCCATCGCGAAACAGTCTTGTATGAAAACAGAATATTCTGTCCTCTGGCTCCAAATACCTTTTGATAGTTTTCAATATGGCGTTTCATCTCAGCTGAATTATCGCCCACCAAAATCACTTCTTCCGGAACCATCATTAAGCA
>JAZQMU010000081.1:0-5029 GCA_045543595.1 Faecalimonas sp. | reverse complement strand
CATTGTCAATGAGTTCTACAAATAAAATAGGATATCTCCAGAGAGATACCCTATTATCAATCACACTATTCTTTTTTACAACTCATACAACTCTGTATATTTCTTTGTCAGATACTCAATATAATAATCTGGATTAAATGCTTCTCCAGTCGTTTCTTTTAAAAGTTCCTGCGTTGTCTTTCCCATTCCATATTGATGGATATGTTCTCTCAGGAATTCTCGGATTTCACTAAGCTTCCCTTCTTCCAGATACCTTCTAAGCGGCATCACACTTTCCATATGGTGGAATAACTGCGCTGCAATGGCGCTGCCAAGTGCATAGGAAGGGAAATATCCAAGCATACCATCTGACCAGTGCATATCCTGCAGTACACCAACTGCATCGTTTTCTGGTGTGATTCCAAGATATTCTTCATATTTTTCATTCCAAACTTTCGCCAGATCTTTCACTTCCACTTCACCGTTGAAATACATTTTCTCGATTTCGTAACGAATCATTACGTGGAATGGATAGGTAAGTTCATCTGCCTCTGTTCGAATGTATCTTGGGTGCGAATAGTTTATTGCACGGTAAAAATCTTCCATGGTGACATCCTTTAATTGTTCTGGAAAGAATGCTTTTACCTTGTCAAAAAGCGGAACCCAGAATTCTCTGCTTCGTCCAATATTGTTTTCATAAAAACGCGATTGTGATTCGTGCATTCCCATAGATGTACCTGAACCGATTGGCGAAAGGGTAATATCATCGCTGATACCCATCTCGTAAAGGGCATGACCACCTTCATGAATCACTGAGAAGATCGCATCTTCCATTTTATTTTCGTGATAATGATTTGTAATACGCACATCCTTATTATGGAAATTGAGCGTATATGGATGTTCGCTTTCTCCCATCACACCACGGTCGAAATCAAATCCGATATATTCTGCCACAAATCGGCTTAATTTTTTCTGCGTTTCAATATCACATGGTTTATGCAGAAAATCCTGGTTGATAAAGTCTGGTTTCTTACGGATTTCCTGTACAAGCGGCAACAATGCTTCTCGTAACTTGTTGAAAAAGTCGTCGAGAATCTCCACCGTAAATCCTTCTTCATAATCATTCAAAAGAACATCATATAATTTCTGTCCCTCTTTTTGCTTGTATCCTGCAAACTTTTTCACATATGCAAAAATCTTTTCCATAGTAGGAGCAAGAATACTATAATCCGCCTCTGCCTTCGCCTGTTCCCAAATAGGTGCAGCTTTGGCTGTAAGCATCTGATATTCTTCAAACTCATCAACAGGGATTACTTCCAGATCTTTGAATTGTTTCTTCATGTTTTTTACAATCATTTTTTCATTGAATGACAATTCTGCCTGCGCTTTTTCTGTACTTAATTCTTCTAACAATGCTTTTACATCGTCATTGATCAGATTGTTATAATCTTCTACTGATAAGATGCCAATCGCTTTTGATGTGTACTCAATTGCTTCTTTTGGAGCAATGGTACTGTTGTCCCAATGTAACATGGACAATGCCGTACGATATGCATACGCCTTATCTAAATATACTTGTAATTTTTCAAATGTCTGATTCATAATTCTATGCCTCCTGTTTTTCAAATCCATGCACCCAGTCTACCTTCCAAAGATAAATCAGGAATATGACAGAGCTTATAGTCCACGTCAGTGGATATGCCCAGAACACCACTCGAATGTCTGGAATAAACTTTATTGTAATTGTAATATATGTAACACGGATCACACACCATGCCACCAGCATGACGTACATTGGAACAGCCGACCGTCCTGCACCACGCATGATTGACGCTGCAGCATGTGAAAATGCCATCAAGAAATAGAACAAAGTCATAATTCTTCCTTGCATGGTTCCAAAATGCACAACCTCTGGATTGGTATCAAAAAGGGAGATGAAAAATGGAGAAAAATTGTATATGATAACGCCCACAACTTCTGCCAAGATCATGGCGCAGATTACCCCAAAAGCTGCTCCTTTTTTCACTCTCTGATACTGCTTTGCTCCGATATTCTGACTCACAAATGTAGTGATCGCATTTGTGAAACATGTGACAGGAAGGAATGCGAATCCTTCCACTCTTGCATGAGCACCGCTGCCTGCCATAGCCATCTTGCCGAAAGCATTGATATTGGATTGAACGACCACATTTGCCAAAGAGATAATCGAGTTCTGAAGTCCCATTGGAAGTCCAATTCGGATAATCTGTTTTAACATTGCCTTATCCATGCCGATATCTTTCACATTCACTTTATATACATCGTCTGTTTTGATCAAATGACCAAGACAAAGTATTACACTTACAAACTGCGAAATAACCGTTGCTAAGGCTGCATATCCTACACCCAGACGAAATACTCCACAGAAAATCACATCCAGAACTACGTTCGTGATTGATGACACGATCAGATAATACAGCGGACGCTTGCTGTCTCCTACTGCCTGCAAGATTCCCATGCAAACATTGTACATAACTGTGGCTAAAGATCCCAAAAAGTACACGCGAAGGTACGCTACTGACTGCGGAAATACATCTGCCGGCGTCCCCATTAGTTTCAATATATGTGGTGAAAAGATCACACCTGACAAGGTCATAAGCACACCGCATACGATTGCAAAAGCAACATTGGTATGTATGGCAGTTTTTACATTTTTGTAATCTCTGGCGCCAAAATATCTTGCAATGACAACCCCTGCCCCCATAGCCGTTCCGTTGAAAAATCCAACCAAAAGAAAAGTCAGACTTCCTGTTGAAGTAACTGCCGCAAGGGCTTCACTTCCCAGGAAATTTCCTACGATCAGGGAGTCTGCCATGTTGTACATCTGCTGAAATAACTGTCCGAAAAAAATAGGAATTGCAAAATAGACCATCCCTTTTGCAATCGATCCTTCTGTTAATGAATATGTTTTTACTCTACTCATTTTCTTCACCTCAACTACCCCTAAGTATACTCCTATTTTTCTCTCATCACAATAAAAACCCGATAACAATTCGTTCAGTTATCGGGTTTATGATTTCCTATGACATAAATGATCCTACGATTTCATTTACTAACTTGCCATCAGCTTTTCCTTTTACTTTTGGCATAAGTTCTTTCATGATCTTACCTTTATCTTTTGCTGTTGGAGTTTCAATTCCCAGATCAGCAAGAACGCCTGCGATGATCGCTTTGATTTCATCTGCATCCATCATCTTAGGAGCAAATTGTTCTAATACAACAATACGTTTTTTGAACTCTTCGATGAGTTCTGTTCTGTCTGCCGGAGTCATTTCCAAAGATTCTTTTGTCTGTTTGATTTCTTTTAATACTACTTGTACTTCTTCTTCCTCTGTAAGATCTTCTCTCTTATCAATGGCTTTATTCTTTAAAGCCGCTAACAACATAGAAAGTGTATCCTTTGTTTCTTTATCCTTTGCTTTCATGGCTTCCACCATAGCTTTTCTTACGTTATCTGTCATACTCATAATCATTTACCTCCTATAATTATCGGTTGATTCCCGATTGAATTTCTTCTGCCCATTGCTGCAGGCTGTAAGTCTGTCCGTCGAACAACTTTAAAATAGCACCGCTTGGGTTTTCCTGCCCTGCAAATGCATTTGCCTCATCTGTATCTACATGCATAGAAGTCTTAAATGAAGGACTTACACGAACCACTACATCCGCAAAAATAAGTCCACGTTCATAGCTTTCTGTGATAACAAACACCTCGTCATTGTCTTTAACCCTTGAACGGCTGGCATCAAGGGGAGTCATGTGGATATGTCTTTTTGCCACGATCACACCCTTTTCAATGTCCAGACTTCCCAACGGCCCGATCAATGTACATCCCGGTGTATCTGCGATGTTTCCTGATTGACGGATTACCCCTGGAACTCCTATTTTTCTGGTATCTGTCATGGAAAGCTCAATCTGTGTCTCTTTACGGAAAGGTCCTAAAATAGCTACGTTCTCAAAACGGCCTCTTGGACCTACGATCGTAAGACGTTCCTTACACAAATATTGCCCTGGTTGACTTAATTCATGCACATATGTAAGTTCGGCATCTTCACCGAATAGTTTTTTAAAATCTGCTTCACTGACGTGGATATGTCTTGCGGAAGTCTCTATTGGAATCTTTACACTCATGTATATTTATTCTCCTGATTTCGATAATGCAATATTTTAGCACAATAAAGTAATAAATTCAACCATAAGAAAAGGAGATGCCTAAACATCTCCTTTGATATATCTTATTCTTCTTCTGGTGTAAGAACTTTGATGGCTTCCACTTTAATCTTGCCCCAAGCTTCTTTGTTCACTTCAACTGGTGTTTCTTTCATCCAAGCATCTACTACTTCTGAATAAGCATCATT
This sequence comes from Faecalimonas sp., assembly GCA_045543595.1. Taxonomy (GTDB): domain Bacteria; phylum Bacillota; class Clostridia; order Lachnospirales; family Lachnospiraceae; genus Faecalimonas. The sequence goes on along the minus strand of JAZQMU010000081.1, from coordinate 656 downwards.
TTCACGTGTTCTGATGATGTTTTCTTTTTCTGTTTCTGTAGCTTCTTCATCAAATTCACTGATCAATTGAGCAACATATAAGTATGATTCTGTTTTGATCACGTCTGTGAATTCGCCTTCTTTTAATGCATCAGCTGCTTTAATAACTTCAGCTGGGATTGTTGTTGAATCCTTGTCAAAAGTAAGTTCGTATGTGTTTACATTTGTTTCTTTTGCATAGTCTTCCATGCTGCCTTTTTCTTTAGCACCTGCAAGGAAAGCTTTCATATCAACTTCGAGAAGACCGATTTCATCTTCTGTCATCTCAACTGTTTTGCCTTCTTCTGTCTTTGTTGTGCTCACGCTGTAGTAACGTAATTTCTTTTGAGCTGCTTCATCATCTGAAACTTCTCTGTCAACGTCAGCTGTGATTGCCTGGAACATTCTTTCATTAATTGCAAAAAGTTTTAAAACTTCTTTTACAATCTCAACATCACCTGAGATTTTTTTCAATGCAGTTTCTGAGTTAGCTTCCATAAAGTCAGCTGCTGCTTTGTCGATCAAAGCCAAGTCATCTTCTGACAATGTCACTTTGTAATCTGCTACATGGTCTTCTAACACGTAGAATTCATGAAGAATATCCATAACGTCTGCCTTTAAGCTGTCGCCATAAACTG
>JAZQMU010000080.1:0-15210 GCA_045543595.1 Faecalimonas sp. | reverse complement strand
CCTTCATCAATCATATTTTCTTTTAACGCATAATCTATAGAACTTTGTTCTTTCGTTATAGCACTGATGTGAAATCCGAATCTTTTCAATGCTTTTGCATAACTACCACCCAAAAGACCAAGACCTACAATCAATATTTTTTTACTTACATCTACTATCACTCTGTCATCACCTTCGCTCCAAGTTTTTTTATGTCATTGAAAAATCCAGGATAGCTTTTTCTTATCGCTTCTGCACCGTCAATTGCTCCGCCTGTTTTTGATAAAATCAAAGACAGAGCCATTACGATACGATGGTCATTGTGTCCATCCAGCACGCTACCTCTATTACTTAATTCCTGTTTTGGAACCTCTATGCAATTATCCCCGAAAATCAAACCTCCACCTAACTTTTGAAGTTCTTCGTGCATTGCTTTTCCGCGGTCACTTTCCTTCACTTTCAAACGATCTGTACCAGTAAATGTAGCGCCATTTCTTAATGCTGCCAAAGCAAAAAGTACTGGGCCAAGATCAGGACAATCTGAGATATCTAATGTTGGTGTTCCTTCTGACAATCTTTCAAAATAGGTTTGATATACTTTGTCTCCTTGGAGACTATCTGGATTCAGATTATGAACCCCTACATCCGAGCCAATATAATTAAATGCATCAAGAAATGCTGCATTTGAGTAATCGCCTTCCACTCTTCCCTCAAATGAATGCATTGTCGATTTTCTTACCTCGATATGATACTCATCCACAAATTCGATATCTGCGCCAAAAGACTTTAACGCCGAGATGGTAAGATTCACATACGATCTGCTTTCAAAGGGTGGAATGATTTCGATATCAGAATCTTCTCCCAAATACACAAGAGCAAAAATAAGTCCTGTAATAAACTGACTGCTTATATCTCCTCTAATCTTATAATTTCCACTTTTGAGTTTTCCACAAAGAGTTACTGAATTTTCATTCTTATCAAAAGAAAAATGATTTTCACTGCAAAGTTGTTCATAAATATCAAGCGGTCTTTCAAAAAGTCTGGTGCTTCCACGTAACACAACTTCTTTTCCTAAACATAATGCCAAAGGTATAAAAAATCGAAGCGTGCTTCCGCTTTCTCTGCAATTTAGAAACAATTCATCAGATGGATTCATAAAGTTTTCTGAATATATAATTACCGCATCATTTTCAATTATAATTTTTGTACCTAAAGCTTTCAAACAATCTATGCTTGCAAGAATATCTTCACTAAAATCAATACCTTCTATGCGACATGTTTTTTTCGACAATGCCGCCCCGATCAAATATCTGTGCGCCATACTTTTAGATGGCGGTGCATCGACATTTCCTTGTAATTTACCTGGCTTGAATTTTGCTATCATAATTTTATCCTATCCCTATATCTGAGTATGTGGTGCAAACGTTCCTACAACTTTCAGTTTCTCGCAAACCTTATCTAATTCTTCCATCATTTTCTTGCCGTTTTCATTTTCTACTGTTCCATCAATTTCAATATAGAAATAATACTCCCATGAATGTTGTTTTAATGGTCGGCTTCTTAACGCTGTCATATTAAATCCATACTTTCCGATAATACTTATGGCATTAGCAAGAGAACCTGCTTCATGTTTTACTGTAAACATTAAAACCGAATTAGAAAATGCTGGCGAGTTTGTGTGAACCTTTGAAAGCACTGCAAAACGTGTAGTATTTTCACCACTTTTATTAATATTTGCCTCTAAAACCTTCAATCCATAAAGTTCTGCTGTTTCCAGACTGGCAATTGCTGCGATAGTTTCATCACTTGATTCTGCAACCATTTTTGCTGCAACTGCTGTATTACTTGCGTCTTCCATATCAAACCCGCGGAACTTGATGTATTCGTTACATTGACTGAGGGCCTGTGGATGACTGATTACTTTTTTAATCTTATTAACGGTTGAACCAGGTTTTCCAAGCAAGTTTTGATGTATTTCCAGTTCATAGATTCCATTGATAAAAAGCTCTCCCGAAAATATGAGATCTATATTCTGTCCAACTTCACCCGCATAGCTATTTTCTATTGGAAGTACAACAACATCACTTTCTCCTTTGACAACCGCATCATATGCCGCCTTGAAATCTCTGTAAGGAACTTTATTGCTGTCTGGGAAAATTCTTCCTGTCGCAATGTGCGCAAATGCTCCCTCTACTCCGCTGTACGCAACCTTTTGTCCTCCTTGCATACGCTGCTGGTATGCACGAGATAAGGACATAAGATTTTTAATATACAAATGATAGTATTCTTTCAATACCTCATCTTCCACCAATGCCAGATTTTTTTCAATGACTGCTTCTTCCCTTTTCGAATCTAAAATTGGCAAACCAAATTCTTTTTTGTACTCAAAAACTTTTTCTGCCGCTCTCATTCTCTGCACAAAAAGATCCGCCATTTGAGCATCCACCTCATTGATAATTTTTCTTGCTTCCTCCAATTTGTTTGCCATTTTCTTACATCCTTTCAAAATATAAAAACCCCACCTGTTTTGTTACAAGTGAGGTTAAATCATTATCCCTATACTTCTCCAGATAATTTTATAAACTACCCTTTAATCTCACAAGCAACTTTTCCGCGCCAAAATAAGTATAGCCGTAATAAAAGACTACACTAAAGCTAAAGAAAAATTGAGTTGCGATTAATAGTGTTGCATTCATAACAATTACCTTCGAAATGTAAATTTATAGTCATTATATCACCACAAAACTATTTTCTCAATATATTTTCTGAATTCTTTGATTTGATGCATTTATTTTCCAAAATTTGACATCCTCACACTTTCTTTGTATACTTGATTTAGTTTTAATCAGATTTTATACAGCAGGAGGTTACTATGTTATCATCTATTGATTTTTATTTTTTCAGTCCTACAGGTGGAACAAAAAAAGCTGGTGAAATTTTCTGTCAAAGTATTGCCAGAAAAGTGAATTATATCGACCTTACTTTACCTAAGAATAATTACAATGAGCCACAAGCTGATTTTGCTGTCTTCGCTGCACCTGTTTACGCTGGTAGAATTCCTGCAATCGCTGCAGAACGTTTTTCTAAAATTAAAGGACATGATAAAAAAGTTATTACTTTGGTGGTGTATGGTGTACGCGGATATGATGATGCTTTGCTTGAACTTAATGATTTAGTAAGTGCAGCTGGATTCCATGTAATAGCTTCCGCTGCTTTAATCGCACAACATTCAATTGTAAAAGAAGTAGGAACAGGGCGTCCGGATTCAAAAGATACATCTGCAATTCAAGCATTTGCTAAAGATGTGTTAAAAAAATTAGACTCTTCATTTTCTGGAGAAATTTCAGTTCCTGGAAATCGTCCATACAGAGAAGGGATGAATGTACCATTTTCTCCAATTTCACTTGCACACTGTATCGAATGTGGATTCTGTACATACGAATGTCCGGTAAGTGCAATTAAAAAATTCAATGGATTAAATACAAGTACAGAAACTTGTATTTTATGTATGGCATGCGTAAAGAAATGTCCAAGAAATGCCAGAGTTCTTCCAACTCATTTACAAGATTCCATGAATCAAAAATTACTTGAACTGAAAAATTCATATCTTGAAAATCAGTTTTTCTTATAAGAAAAGGTACGCATTTGCGTACCTTTTTAACGTTCTCACCGGGAATCGAACCCGGAACTACAGCTTAGGAGGCTATTGTTATATCCATTTAACTATAAGAACATATTATGAAGAGTACGCCAATTTCACAGCGTACTCTTCTTATTTAATTATTTAATGAATTCTTTTCCACCCATATATGGTCTTAATGCTTCTGGAATTCTAATGCTTCCATCTTCTTGTAAGTTGTTTTCTAAGAATGCGATAAGCATACGTGGTGGTGCAACTACTGTGTTGTTAAGTGTATGAGCGAAATATTTCTTTCCATCAGCACCTTTTACTCTGATACCAAGTCTTCTTGCTTGAGCATCACCTAGTGTAGAACAACTACCTACTTCAAAATAAGTTTTTTGTCTAGGGCTCCATGCTTCAACATCACATGATTTTACTTTTAAATCTGCAAGATCTCCTGAACAACATTCTAATGTTCTTACAGGAATATCTAAACTTCTAAAGAATTCAACTGTATAACTCCACATTTTATTATACCAATCCATTCTTTCTTCTTTTTTACATAAAACTATCATTTCTTGTTTTTCGAATTGGTGGATACGGTATACACCACGTTCTTCAATACCATGAGCTCCTTTTTCTTTACGGAAACATGGTGAGTAAGATGTTAATGTTTGTGGAAGAGATTCTTCATCTAACATTTGATCGATAAATTTACCGATCATTGAGTGTTCACTTGTACCGATAAGATATAAGTCTTCGCCTTCAATCTTGTACATCATAGAATCCATTTCAGCGAAACTCATAACACCTGTAACAACGTTGCTTCGGATCATGAAAGGTGGAATACAGTAAGTAAATCCTTTGTCGATCATGAAATCACGAGCATATGCTGTCATTGCTGAATGTAATCTTGCAATATCTCCTAATAAATAGTAGAAACCGTTACCAGCTACTCTACCAGCTGAATCGATATCAATACCATTGAATTTAGCCATAATTTCTGTGTGATATGGAATATCCCATTCAGGAACAACTGGTTCGCCAAATCTTTCAACTTCAACGTTTTCACTGTCATCTTTACCGATTGGAACTGAAGGATCGATGATGTTTGGAATTGTCATCATGATTGTTTTGATCTTTTCTTCTACTTCTTTTTCTTCTTTAGAAAGTTCTTCAGTTCTTCCTGCATTTGCAGCAACTTGTTTCTTATATTCTTCAGCTTCTTCTCTCTTGCCTTGAGCCATGCAAGCACCGATCATTTTTGAAACTTTGTTCTTTTCAGCTCTTAAAGCTTCAACTTCTTGTTTGATTTCTCTGTTTCTCAAGTCTAATGCGATAACTTCATCAACCAATGGTAATTTGTTATCCTGGAATTTGTTTTTGATGTTTTGTCTTACCACATCTGGATTTTCTCTTACAAATCTGATATCTAACATTTTATTTCTCCTTCTCTAAATCAAGACCTAACGTATCTTGAAAAATTGCTCTTTCTAATGATTCTGCTTCTTCTTCTGAAAGTTCTACATAACTTTCGCCTTTTACGATTTCTTTAATATAGTTATAACAACCTTCACGACTATGCATTGAGTTGATAATATAACCCGTGTTGTTACCATCCAACAAAGTGAGTGCAAAGCTTAACTTTCCGCCCATCTCTTGAAATGCGTTATACTTAAGGATACCCACTTTTTGGAAATTTGACAACATTTCTTCGTTAATCTTTTTGATATCTTGACGATTTTGAAGAGCTAACTGTGTTACTTCCTCCAATTCATCAAATCTATCAAAAAGACATTCTTCCAAAGTTCTTCCATCTTTACCTTTCATAAATGAGTTGTAGCTTGCTTTCAATCTACCATATTGCATGTAAACAGACAAAGTAAAGCTAAACAATGCTATGATCATCACAAGCATTATGATAAATAGAATCCCTGGATCTATTCCCAAAGATGCAAATATCTTGCTTTCCATATTCAATTTCCCCTTTTCTATTAATTATGATTGATCGACATTAATAAATCGAATATATGTTCGAGTTCTTCATTCGAATAATATTCAATTTCAATTTTCCCCTTATTTTTTGTCTTTTGATTGATACTTACTTTTGTTCCAATCACAGATTTCATCTTTTCTTCCAAATCTCTGTAAATAAAATCGTTTACCAGGGCTGGTTTTTCCTTTTTCATTTTTGGATTTTTCATAACACGGATAATATTTTCCACGTCACGAACACTTAATTTTTCATCAAAAATCCTTTGGGCAAGCAATAACTGCTCTTCAGAATCTTCAATGGCAAGTAAAGCTCTGGCATGTCCAGTTGAGATCATATCATCAATTACCATCTGCTGAATCTTGTCATCTAATTTCAATAAACGCATAGAGTTTGTAACTGCAGTACGACTCTTTGACACTCTCTCAGCTACCTCGTCTTGTTTCAGATTAAACTCAGTAAGCAATCTCTTATAAGCCATCGCTTCTTCAATCGGATTCAGATTTTCTCTTTGAATATTCTCGATCAAAGCAATTTCAACAGCTTCCTGCTCTGTAAATTCTTTTACGATTACAGGAACTTCCTTGAGACCTGCTAATTTTGCAGCTCTCCAACGTCTTTCACCTGCGATAATCTCATAGTAATCTTTTTTCTTTTGAACTACGAGAGGTTGAATGATACCGAATTGCTTGATTGAATCAGCTAATTCCAGTAAAGCATCTTCTTCGAAATTCTTTCTTGGTTGCTCACGATTTGGTTCAATCTTATTGATTTTGATCATTTGTTCTTCATGAACAATCTTTTCGACAACTTTTTCGACAATTTCTGTCTTCACAACAGGTTTTTCCTCTTTACTCTTCGAGGATGTTCTTTCAGATGCCTGCACACTTTTATTTTGAGGAATTAGACTATCCAGTCCTTTTCCTAATCCACCACGTTTTGCTACCATCGTTATTCTCCTTTATTAATTACCTCTTCCGCCAACAACATATAACTTTCTGCTCCAGTCGATTTAGGATCATACAAATTAATTGGCAATCCATGACTAGGTGCTTCAGCAAGACGTATATTTCTTGGAATAATTGTCTTATAAATAGTCTGATTCAAATTATCTTTTACATTTTCAACAACTTGTAAGGATAAGTTTGTTCTGGCATCGTACATTGTAAATACTACACCTTCGATTTCTAACTCCGGATTCAATCTTTCTTTCACAAGTTCGATCGTATGAATCAACTGACTTAACCCTTCTAATGCATAATATTCACATTGAATAGGCACTAAAACAGTATCTGCTGTAGTCATAGCATTAATTGTAAGCGTGTTTAAAGAAGGTGGACAGTCGATAATAATAAAATCATAATTATCTCGTACCTTTTCCACTTCATGATGTACAATAAATTCTTTATTTTCTACCCCTATTAACTCAATTTCTGCAGCTGCAAGATCCACATTAGCTGGCATAACATCTAAATTCTCAATTGCTTCTTTGCAAATCACTTCTTCAATGCCAACTTCCCCCAAAATCAGATCATATACAGTATATTCCACACCATTTTTATCAATTCCAAGTCCACTTGTCATATTTCCTTGTGGATCCATGTCAATAGACAGCACTTTTTTACCTAAAGCTGCTAAACATGACGACAAATTTATGGATGTAGTTGTTTTACCTACGCCACCTTTTTGGTTGGCAACTGCTATAATTCTTCCCATAATTTAACTACCCCTTTCTGTGCCTTTTGATTATACCACTTTTTTCAATTATAATCTACACAATGTTTCACGTGAAACATAAGAAATTTTTATTGAAATCTACGAAAATGTTTCACGTGAAACATTTTTACAAAAACTATGGTATAATGAAAGCAAATATTTAAACGGGAGAGATTAATGAAGGCAATAATTTGGGATTTAGACGGAACTTTAATTGATTCATATGAAGTAATTTCCAGAAGTATATGGGATGCTTTGAAAGAAATAAATATTGAATATGACCGTAATTCTATAAAAAAATACATTCAAACACACTCTGTTACATCTTTTTTAGATAAAATGTCAAAACAACACCCAGAATACTCCACGGATTTATTTTTTGACAAGTATTTCAAGTATAATGATACTAGGAATTTCGAGATACAACCTATCCCTCATGCAAAGGAAACTTTGGAAACTCTATCTAAAACGGGGATTCAACATTTTATTTATACACACAAAAGCAATATCACATATGATATACTTGAAAACCTAAAAATGTTACAATATTTTACTAAAATCTTGACAATCGACGATGGTTTTAAAAGAAAACCTGATCCAGATGCTATAAATTACTTGTTAAAAACATATTCATTAGATAAACAAGAAGTTTTTTATGTAGGAGATAGAAGTTTAGATATAGAATCAGCTGTAAACGCGGAAATAAAAAGTATTTTGTTTATTCCGGAAAATAGTCCTGGAAAACCAACGGGAAAAGAAGATTATGTTGTCTATGATTTGCTAGATATACTAGATATTGAATAGAAAAGGGAAATGTTTCACGTGAAACATTTCCCTTTTTGTTTAACATAATGGTTCTTTGCTTGGTAATCCAGCTTTTCTTGGATATTTCTTTGCTGTATTTTGTACTTTACTAATTTTTACAAAGGATCTTCCAATCTCTGTTCCTGGTAATTGGAATTTAACAACTTCTTCTAATTTACCACCTAAGATATGTACTGCCTTCTTTGCTTGTACAACTTCCTCATCAATTTCTCCTGATTTGTAAGGTACAAACATACCATCTTTTTTTACATATGGAATACAATATTCTGAAAGAGTTGACAAATTAGCAACAGCACGAGATACACATAAATCAAATTGTTCTCTATAATCAGCCTGTTTTGCAAAGTCTTCGGCACGACCATGAATTGTCTCAATATCCTTTAACCCTAGCTCATCAATTACTGTGTTAAGAAAATTGATTCTTTTATTGAGAGAATCTAAAAGCACAATTTTTAAATGTGGAAAAACAATTTTTAATGGAATACCTGGAAAACCAGCCCCCGTTCCAATATCAATCACTTTTTCAAATTTGTGAATATCAATTGCTTTTACAATCGAAACACTGTCAACAAAATGCTTTTCATTCACTTCCTCATATTCTGTAATTCCAGTTAAATTCATAACTTTGTTCCATTCTACGAGAAGTTCATAAAATTTATCAAATTGTTGTTTTTGCTCATCTGTCAAGGTAATACCAAGAGCACTTAATTTATCTTCAAAAATCTTACTCATAATTACCTACTTTCTATAGCTTTCTAAATAAACAAGTAATACTGAGATATCAGCAGGTGATACACCCGAAATACGAGAGGCCTGACCAATAGAGATAGGGCGGTACTGGTTCAATTTTTGAACCGCTTCGATTCTAAGACTCTTGATTACATTGTAATCAATATCGTCAGGGATTCTCTTTGTTTCAAGCTTTTTAAATTGTTCAACCTGTTTTTGCTGACGTTTAATATAACCATCGTATTTAATATTAATATTTACTTGCTCGCTTACTTCCTGACATAACTTATCCACATTTTCTTCGTATTTTTCTTCACATTTGTGGAAAAGATCACGATGGAAATCAATAGGTTCTAAGGATTCATATGACAATTCAGGTCTTCTGATCAATTCAGCAAGAGTTGTACCTGAATTCAGAGGAGTACTGTCATATTGTTTTAATAATTCCTGTACCTTTGCATTTGCACCTATATTTGTGTGTTCTAGTCGTTCTATCTCAGATAGAATAAGTTGTTGCTTATCCAAGAAATATTGATATCTTTCGTCAGAGATAAGACCGATGTCATGTCCAATTTTTGTAAGACGTTGATCTGCATTGTCCTGACGCAATAATAAACGGTATTCTGCACGAGAGGTCATCATTCGATATGGTTCATGACTTTCTTTTGTTACAAGATCATCGATAAGAACCCCAATATAACCTTCGGAACGATCGATTACAATCTGATCTCTGCCTAGTATTTTGAGAGCAGCATTGATACCTGCAATGAGACCTTGTGCTGCAGCTTCTTCATACCCTGAACTTCCGTTAAACTGTCCGCCACTGTAGAGGCCTTCAATATTTTTAAATTCCAAAGTAGGGTAGAGCTGTCTTGCATCAATGCAATCATATTCGATTGCATATGCATTTCTTACAATTTTTGCATTTTCCAAACCAGCGACGCTGCGATACATTGCGTACTGGACATCTTCAGGAAGCGAACTGGACATTCCTCCGATATACATTTCGTTTGTATCAAGTCCTTCTGGTTCAATAAATACTTGATGTTTATTTTTATCTGCAAACTTCACTACTTTATCTTCAATAGAAGGACAGTAGCGTGGACCAGTTCCCTCGATCATTCCTGAGAAAAGAGGAGAGCGGTCAAGATTTGCTCGAATGATCTCGTGTGTTTTTTCATTTGTATAAGTTAACCAACAAGAAGCTTGTTCAATCTGAACGTCTCTTGGGTCAGTTGTGAATGAAAATGGTACAACAGTCTCATCCCCAAATTGTTCTTCCATTTTTGAAAAATCAATAGAACGTCTATCAATTCTGGCAGGAGTACCTGTTTTGAATCGATACATCTCAATACCAAGACTTTTTAAAGAATCTGTGAGATAATTTGCAGATTGAAGTCCGTTTGGACCTGTTTCATTGCTGATTTCTCCATAAATACATCTTGCTTTCAAATATGTTCCTGTACAAAGAATGGCTGCTTTACATTTATAAATAGCACCAGAATATGTTTGTACACCAGTAACTTTTCCATCTTCGGCAAGAATATCTGTGATCTCAGCTTGTTTCACTTCAAGATTTTCTTGGTTTTCCAATACTTTACGCATTGTCTTTGTATAATTTGCTTTATCAGCCTGGGCACGAAGCGAGTGAACCGCAGGACCCTTTGACTTATTAAGCATTTTAGACTGAATAAATGTCTGATCGATCACTTTACCCATTTCTCCACCGAGGGCATCCACTTCACGAACAAGGTGTCCTTTCGAACTTCCTCCAATGTTTGGATTACAAGGCATAAGCGCAATACTATCAACACTGACAGTAAATACAATTGTCTTTAATCCAAGACGAGCAGCAGCGAGAGCAGCTTCACATCCTGCATGCCCTGCACCAATGACCACAACATCATATTCATCACTATTTTCCCATACAGAATTTGCTGAATATTTCATTTACTAAATCTTCTCCTATAGTTTCGCCGGTAATACTTCCAAGTGACTCATAAGCATCAAGTAAATCAATAGAATAAAAATCTTCCGGCATATCATTTTCTATACTCATGATTACTTTTTGCAAACTACCATAAGCATCTTGTAATGCAGTTTTATGGCGAATATTTGTAATATAAACTTCATCATTAAAAGAGATTTCTCCCTGGAAAAACATGTCTTTTAATGTTTCTTCTAACTTATCGATTCCTCTTTCTTTTTTTGCTGAAATAGAAAGAATTGGTTTATCAATATGAGATTTTATCATATCTTCGGTGATTACAGTATCCAAATCCGATTTATTTAATAAAATAACTGCTTTTTTATCCTGTATCATATTGATAATATCAAAATCATTTTCATCTAATTCTTTCGTTGCATCTACAACATAAATGATAAGATCCGCTTCGCTTGCGTAAGATTTTGCTTTATCCACACCGATTTTCTCTACAATATCCTCTGTATCACGAATACCTGCCGTATCCATAATATTTAAACTAATTCCATTTAACTGAATCGATTCTTCGAGAACATCACGGGTTGTTCCTGCAATATCAGTAACAATAGCTCTGTCTTCCCCAACTAGTACATTTAATAAGGAAGATTTTCCTGCATTTGGCTTTCCAACAATTACTGTTTTAATACCTTCTTTGATAATGCGTCCATTATCTGAGCTTTTTACCAATTTATCCAATTCTTCAAGTAAGTTATCCACAACTACATGAAGTTTTTCCCCATATCCATCCACACTGATATGTTCTGGATCGTCAAGGGCAGTTTCAATAAAGGCTGTATGATAAATAATTTCTTCTCTTATTTCTTTTATCTTTCTCTGAACGTTACCTTTTAATTGGCTTACAGAACTTTTGAGTGCATATTCATTTTTTGAATTGATCACATCAATAACTGCTTCAGCTTGAGACAAATCCAGCTTTCCATTTAAAAAAGCTCTTTTTGTAAATTCACCTGGATCAGCTGGTCTGGCTCCGTATTTGATCACTGTTTCCAAAATTCTTTTTACAACATAAACACCGCCATGACAGTTTATTTCTACAGTATCTTCACCTGTAAAACTGTGTGGTCCTTTTAATATCATAACAAGAACTTCATCAATCGTTTCTTCACCATCAACTATATATCCGTAATGAATCGTATGTGTATTTATATTTTCAAAATCTTTTTCTTTTTTACCTTTGTAAATTTTTTGAATAATTTCTAAGGATTCTTCACCGCTCATTCTTACAATACCAATACCAGAATTGGTCATAGCAGTAGAAATAGCAGCTATCGTATCTTTTTTCATAATAATCACCCGATTGTATTATACAAAATAAGAGCAGCACTTTCAATTCTAAAAGTGCTGCCTTTGTTAATAAAATTATTATTTTCTGTTGATTGTAACAACTACACGTCTGTATGGTTCTTCACCTTCACTATGTGTAGATACATATTTGTCAGCTTGAAGTGCTGAATGGATAATTCTTCTTTCGTATGGATTCATTGGTTCTAAAGAAACTGCTTTCTTTGTTCTTTTAACTTTGTGAGCAATATTCTTTGCTAAGTTTTCCAATGTTTCTTTTCTTCTTTGACGATAGTTTTCTGTATCAAGTTTTACTCTTACATAACCATCTTGCATTTTGTTAGCTACACGGTTTGTTAAGTATTGAAGTGAATCTAATGTTTGTCCTCTTTTACCAATAAGGATTCCCATGTTTTCACCATCCATGTTGATACTTAAAGCACCATCTTCATCGATTTCTGATGTCAATGTTACTTCCATACCCATTGTTTTAAGTACATCTTTTAAGAAAGTTTCACAAGCTGCTGTTGTTTCAGGAAGAACTTCCGCTAATTTTTCTTCTTTAACAGGAGCTTCTTCTTTTTCAACTACTTTTTCTTCAACCTTTTCAATTACTTTCTCAATTACTATTTCTTCTTTCTTTGGTTGAGGTTTCTTTTCTTTCTTAACTTCTTTTTTAATTTCTTCTTTTTTGATTTCTTTTTTAACTACAGGTTCTTCTTTTTTTTCTACTTTTTTCTCTACTTTTTTCCAAGCTCTAATAACAGCTTGTTTTGCACCGATTCCTAAAAAACCTGTACTTCCTTTTTCGATTACTTCATATTCAAGTTCTGAGCTTACTACACCGAGTTGAATACTTGCTTCAGTAATCGCATCATTTACTGTTTTGGCTGATACTGTGATGTCTCTCATATGCAAGCCTCCCTTTGCTCTCATTATTTATTATTTCTGTTATAATCGCTAACCATATTAGCTTTTGATGCTAAACTTCCTGGTTTTGCATTTTGTTTGTAAGAATCTACATTATTTGTAGATGTTGTTTTTCTCTTTGGTTCTTCAATTTTCTTTGTTGTTTTTTGAGCCATAGAAGAAACAGTTTTTGAATCTACAGCTTTTTTGTTTGCATTTTTCTTAGCTGCTTTTTCAAGATTTTCTTTAACGAGTTCTTCAATTGGTTTCTTATCAAGCGATTTGTTAATAACAACTTGTTGGATTGTTCTAACAACAGCACTAGTGATCCAGTAAATACCAAGACCAACTGGCATTGAGAAACATAACACAACTGACATTAATGGCATGAACTTCATTGTTTGGTTCATTTGAGTAACCATTGTATTTTCTTCTTTTTGGTTTCTCTGTTGTTTTGAAGTCATCAACTTCATATTTAACCATTGTGTGAAACCAGCTAATGCAGGAATTAAAATTGCAACAATGATAATTCCAATTGACATTGTCTTGAAAGCGCCAGAAATCATAGATGATGGTGTTTCAGCAATATTAAGACCTAAGAAATAATTGTAGTTCTTAACTGTAGCTTCTGTGTTTTCAATTAAATTTGCTAAATCAGGGAATTTTGTAACTAAAACATCCCATGTGCTTTCTTGAAATTTGTATAAAACGTCTACGATTGTATTACTTACTGTGTAATCATATTTTTCTGGACTGATCATAATTGGTTTTGCTGAACCAATTTCTTCCATGATTGCTTGATAACCATTTGATGCCATGATTTTATCAACTAATGGCATATAAGCATCTTTTACTTTACCTACGTATGCAGGAATATTTTGAACTACTGGCCATAAAGCAAATAAGAATGGAAGTTGAATCAATGAACTTACACAACCACCTGTTGGTGAAGTACCATATTTTTGGTAAACGAGATTTGTTTCTTCCTGCATCTTTGTCATAGATACCTGATCTCTTTTACCTTCATATTTCTTTTGAATTTTTTGAATTTCTGGATTCATTACTGCAGAAATTCTTGTGAATTTTTGTTGTTTAATTGTTAATGGAAGCATTAACATATAAATAATTACTGTAAAAATAACAATAGTTAAACCGATGTTTTCAATGCCGATACTATTTAATGCTTTGTAGATCAAATCCATGATAAAGCCGAAAAGTTTAGCAATGTTTCCAATAATTAAACCTGGTCTTTGTGTCAATAAAATTCCCATGCTTTTTCCTCCGATTATATTTTATTTAAGGTACGGGATCATACCCACCCTTTGAAAAAGGATTACAACGTAAAATTCTCCACACTGTAAGAACCCCACCTTTTAAGACGCCATACTTTTCAATAGCTTCTATACCATACTCTGAACAAGTTGGTATAAACTTACAAGTTGGAGCTGCTTTCAGCCCGGATAAATATTTTCTATAAAACTTAATAAGTCCTATAAATACTTTTTTCAATTTTTACATCTCCGTTGAAACATCTATAATATTATGAAGCTTTCCTAAATGGATCAATGCACTTTCTATTTCCTGATATGTTTTATCCTTTGCATTGGTTCTTGCGATTACTACGATATCATAACCATTTTGGAATTTACTTTCTTGCAGTCTATAGCTTTCTCTTATTAATCTTGTTACACGATGTCTAACTACACTATTTCCTACTTTTTTACTAACAGAAATACCTAAGCGAGTTTCTTCTGTATGATTATCCAAAACATACATTACCAGATATTTATTTGCGTAAGATTTACCCTTTTTATAAACAATCTGGAAATCCTTATTTTTCATTTTCATTCCCCATTTTTATATAGAAGAAAAGGCCACAGAATTGCGGCCTACGCTGATAATACTTTTCTTCCTTTTGCTCTTCTAGCTGATAATACTTTTCTGCCACCAGCTGTGCTCATTCTTGCTCTGAATCCATGTACTCTTGAATGAGATCTCTTTTTTGGTTGGAATGTCATTTTCATTGATATCCACCTCCTTGATTTTAAAACCTATATATTTTTAAATAAATAAATATAAGTACTCTTACTTTATACCACGCCTAATTATATTAAATATTTCAAAATCAGTCAAGGAAAAAATTCTGAATTT
>JAZQMU010000079.1:0-30152 GCA_045543595.1 Faecalimonas sp. | reverse complement strand
TGAATTTGCAAGATATCCTGGAAGAAGAGGATTTATATAGAAGATACAATTTGATTTCTTTCAAACTGACTAACGAGATGGCTGTCATTGATTTAAAAGAAGACATCCACCGTAAGGTGAAAGATAGAATGGACAAACACCAGAAGGAATTCCTGCTCCGCGAGCAGATGAAGGTGATCCGCGAAGAATTAGGCGAGGAAAATGTCCTTTCAGATGCAGAAGAATTCGAGGCCGCAACTAAGAAGCTGAAGGCTTCGAAAGAAGTGAAAGAAAAACTTATGAAAGAAATTGGTCGTTTCAAAAGTGCGACACAAAATTCGGCTGAAAACGGTGTGATTCGTACATATATTGAAACGATGCTTGAAATGCCATGGGATAAGGTTGTAAAAGATAATGCGGATCTGACTATGGCGAAACAGATTTTGGAAGACGAACATTATGGACTGGAAAAAGTGAAGGAAAGAATTTTGGAATTTCTCGCAGTCCGCACTTTGACAAAGAAGGGAGAAAGTCCGATTCTTTGTCTGGTTGGACCACCGGGAACCGGAAAGACTTCTATTGCGAGATCGTTAGCAAAAGCCCTCAAGAAACCTTACGCGAGAATATCCCTTGGTGGTGTGAGAGACGAAGCTGAGATTCGCGGACACCGCAAGACATATGTAGGTGCTATGCCAGGACGTATTGCCAATGCTTTGAAATCAACAGGTGTTAAGAATCCTTTGTTATTATTGGATGAAATTGACAAAGTGAGCAACGATTACAAAGGAGATACTTTCTCGGCGTTACTGGAAGTGTTAGATGGTGAACAGAACGTGAAGTTCCGCGATCATTATCTTGAAGTTCCAGTGGACCTCTCAGAAGTACTTTTTGTTACAACTGCAAACTCACTTCAGACAATTCCAAGACCACTCCTGGATCGTATGGAAGTGATTGAAGTAAGCAGTTATACAGAAAATGAGAAAATGCATATTGCGACAAAGCATTTAATTCCGAAACAGATCCAGAAACATGGTCTTACAGAAGAACAAGTGAAGATTGGAAAGACTGCCATCTGGAAAATGTGCCGCAACTATACGAAAGAAGCAGGTGTGCGTCAGCTTGAACGTACAATTGGCGAAATATGCCGTAAAGCAGCAAGAGAAATCCTGGAAGAAGGAAAGACAAATGTTCGTGTGAATGAACGGAACCTGGAAAAATATCTGGGCAAAGAGAAATACCAGTATGATACCATCAACGATAAGGATGAAGTGGGGATCGTGCGCGGTCTTGCATGGACAAGTGTGGGCGGTGACACTTTGGAAATCGAAGTGAATATCATGCCTGGAAAAGGCGATATCATCCTGACTGGTCAGATGGGAGATGTTATGAAGGAATCGGCAAGAACAGGTATCAGTTATATTCGTTCTATTGGCGAAGAATATGATATTCCAAAGGATTTCTTCGAGAAACGTGATATTCACATTCATATTCCTGAAGGAGCTGTTCCGAAGGATGGGCCATCTGCGGGTATCACAATGGCAACGGCTATGATTTCAGCGATTACAGGTACAAAGGTACGAGCTGACGTGGCGATGACAGGTGAGATTACACTTCGCGGAAGAATTCTTCCGATCGGCGGATTAAAAGAAAAACTTCTTGCAGCGAAAAGCGCTGGAGTGAAAACAGTTCTTGTTCCGATCAAGAACAAACGCGACGTGGAAGAAATTACAAGCGAGATTACAAAAGGTTTAGAAATCATTCCTGTGTCATATATGGAAGAAGTTCTGAAAGTGGCACTGGTACAAGAGGAAAGATAATATGAAGATTAAAAATGTAGAACTTTCGATTGTTTGTGGTATCACAAGTAAATTGCCTGAGACAGATAAAGTGGAGGTTGCATTTGCAGGAAAGTCAAATGTAGGAAAATCTTCTCTTATCAATGCACTTATGAACCGTAAGGCATTGGCGAGAACTTCGGCGACTCCAGGAAAGACACAGACGATCAATTTTTACAATGTAAATGATGTGATGTATCTGGTGGATTTGCCAGGATACGGTTATGCGAAGGTTTCTGAAAGTGAAAAAGTGAAGTGGGGACAACTGATTGAACGTTACCTAAATACATCGAAACAGTTGAAAGCAGTGTTCCTTCTTATTGATATCCGTCATGAACCATCGGCAAATGATAAGATGATGTATGATTGGATCATCGCGCAAGGATACAATCCGATCATTATTGCAACAAAATTAGATAAATTAAAACGCAGCCAGGTGCAAAAACATGTTAAAATGATAAAAGAAGGATTACAGCTTGTACCTGGTACAACAATAATCCCATTCTCTGCAGAAACAAAACAAGGCAGAGAAGAAATATGGGAGCTTATGGAAAGTTTTTTGGACAACGAAACTGAGGTGGAATAGATGAATAACACTCGTCCATATTGGAAAGTCATTGTAAGTCTTATATTTAGTATTCTGGCGACTGTGCTGGTGATCGCAGTCGGTATAGGAGCTTTGCGGTTCCTGATGCCATTTGTCATTGGGTGGATCATTTCCTGCATTGCAAATCCGCTGGTGTGCTGGTTTGAGAAGCATTTGAAGATTAAGAAAAAATGGAGCTCTGTAATCGTCATCATATTGGTGGTTGGCGGTGTGACAGGAATCCTTTGCCTTGCAATGGTCCAGTTAGTGCGAGAACTGAGCGGTTTTGTGGATTACTTGCCGGAATTGTTCCGATCTGTCGGCACGGGGGTTGGAGAAATCAAAGACAACCTTTCGGGCATCATCAATGCGCTGCCTGATGGGATCCGCAATCTCAGCGCATCTTTGGAAGATGGTATTGCATCGGCGGCAGGTAACTGGGTGAGCAGCCTTAGTGAGCCTACAGTTTCTGTTGTAGGAAATGTAGCTAAGAGTATTCCGGGCATTTTGATCGGAACGATCGTAGCTCTCGTGTCTGCCTATTTCTTTGTGG
This sequence comes from Faecalimonas sp., assembly GCA_045543595.1. Taxonomy (GTDB): domain Bacteria; phylum Bacillota; class Clostridia; order Lachnospirales; family Lachnospiraceae; genus Faecalimonas. The sequence goes on along the minus strand of JAZQMU010000079.1, from coordinate 27,199 downwards.
CTCAAAGAGAAGAGTTTTTGGGCTGGTTAAAGAAAGTGACGCCGAAGTCGGTGTACGAAAGAATGGCAATGGTGGTTTCCAATTTTAAGACAGCAGTAGGAGGATATTTCTTTGCGCAGTTTAAGATCATGGGCGTAGTGTTTGTGATTCTTTTTGTAGGGTTGACGCTCCTGAAAGTGAAATACACATTTGTGTTATCGCTTATCATCTCGTTTCTGGATTTCCTTCCATTTCTTGGAACAGGAACAGCCTTTGTTCCATGGTGTCTATATACGCTGCTATCCGGAAATATAAAACGATTTATTTTCCTTCTTATCATATATGCAACATCACAGATTGTGCGACAGAGCATACAGCCGAAATTGGTAGGAGATACGGTTGGACTTAATCCGCTTCCAACGCTATTATTCATTTATATTGGCTACAGACTTGGAGGAATCATCTGGATGATCATAGCAGTGCCTGTTGGACTGATCTTGATCAATATGTACAAAGCAGGAGCCTTTGATTATATACTGGATGACATAAAAATTTTGATAAAAGGCATCATGAGTTTGAGAGAATAAGTTTGTATTTTTAAAAACAATATGTTATAATATTACCAATAATGACAGACAATGTGCGCACAGCACAAAAAAAGAGAAATGGAGAAATAGTTATGAGCGGAAAATATGACGGAATGGCAATTGGCGTATTTGAACTTGATAGCGAATGTGCATGCTTTGTGGCATTGGATGCAGCAGCAAAAGCAGCTGGTGTTAAGATTCAATCTGTAGAAAGAAATCGTCTTGGAGCAGGTGCTTGTGTAAAAATGAGAGGTTCGATTTCAGATGTTAATGCAGCAATGGAAGCAGCTCTTGCAGTAGCGGAACCAATCGCTAAGATTGTTTCACATACAGTAATTGCGGCACCAAGTGATGGAACTGAAATTGCAGCAGCAATGACAATCAATAAATAGACGGGAAAGAAGAGGTATATTTATGAGATACGGAGCATTTGGATTAGTAGAAGTTCTTGGGGAATCTAACGCAATCATCGTAGCAGACCAGATGTTAAAAACTTCGGAGGTTGCATACGAAACACAAGATACAAAGTGTGGAGGACATGTTCTCTTATTCTTTAGCGGTAGTGTTTCAGCAGTAAGTGCAGCAGTTGAAAGTGTAAAAGATGGAAGCCTTTGTAAGATTTTTGGAACAGCAGTAATTTCAAATCCATCAGAAGAGATGATTGAAATTGTTGAGATGTTTAAAGCAAGAAGAGCAAAAAAATAATAGAATATCAGAGGGGATTGTGTGAAAACAATCCCCTTTTTTGACCGATTAGTAGCAAAAGAGGAAGTTTGGATGAAAAAGACAGAGAATAAACGCGATAAGAGAATGGACATTTTGACTTTTTTTGTCCTGTCAATTTTTTATATGGAGATGATTCTTCGCGTGTTTTGCGTGGAGAAAATTTGGGATATAGGAATTCTATATATCTTTGTTTTTTCAGTTGTTTTTAGTTTATTGCTAAAAATGGCAACCTGTTTTCTGGATGAAAAAATAAATAGAATCATTACGTTTTTGTTATTTGGTATTGTCACTTTCGTGTATGAAGCACAGTTGGTATATAAATTATTTTTTGGAAAATTTCTTGTTATATATTCGATGATCGTCGGAGGGGCGGAACAAGTGGCGAATGCGGATATGATTGGCACAACTCTTCAGGCTATAAAGAATGGAATATTTCCAATTCTTGTTTTGCTTATTCCATTTTTGATTCTTTGTATATTTGGAAAAAGATGGATTAAGACAATAAAAGCAGGATGGGGAGTTAAATGTATTCTAGCGGCTGGACTTATAGGTATTTTTTTATGTGCAGGACTTTTGATCCGATTCATTCCTGAAAAATATGAGATATATAGAAATGTGTTTGATGCGGATATCCTGACACAGGAATTCGGTCTTGCATATATGGGATATTCAGATTTAAAATTCCATGTGCTTCAAATCGAGCCGGACATCGAGTTAGAACAAACGGTGGTTCCGGATCTGCAGGAAGAAATAGAACTAAACGATGCATATGTGACACCAGAACAAAAACCGGGAGAAATTGTTTATGAGCCGAATGTGATGGATATCGATTTTGAAACATTAATGGGAGCAGAAGATGATGAAACGATAAATATGCTTCATGAATATTTTCGAGATGCAGAACCTACTAATAAGAATCAGTACACAGGTATGTTTGAAGGTTATAATCTGATTACGATAACAGCAGAAGGTTTTTCGCCTTATGCTGTGAGCAAAGAGTTGACGCCAACATTGTATAAGATGATGACGGAAGGATTTCGTTTTAACAATTTCTATACGCCGATTTGGGGTGTAAGTACTTTGGATGGAGAATATGTCAGCTGCACAGGGTTGCTTCCAAAATCAGGTGTATGGAGTTTTGTAGAATCAGGAGACAATGCGATGCCATTTTGTCTTGGTAATCAGTTTGGAAAAATAGGAGTGGAACGGAGATTTGCGTATCATAATCACATATATAATTATTATGATAGGGATGTTTCACATCCGAATATGGGATATACATACAAAGGTCTGGGAAATGGTTTTACCACAGAACAGATTACTAAAACATGGCCGGAATCAGATCTGCAGATGATAGAAGCGTCAGTGGGAGATTATGTGCAGTCTGATGAACAATTTCTGGCGTATTATATGACTGTGAGTGGACATTTGGAATATACGAGAGATAACGCCATGGCTGCGAAAAACTGGGATTATGTAAAAGACATGGAAGTATCGGAAGGTATCAAAGCTTACTTAGCATGTAATCTGGAATTGGAAAGGGCCATGGAAAAACTGTTGGACGAATTGGAAAAAGTTGGTGTGGCAGATAAGACGGTGATTGCCATTGTTCCGGATCATTATCCATATGGTTTGGAAAAGGATGGGGAAGAAGATAAGTTTGCCAATTTCCGTGAACTTTTGGGACATGATGTGGAAGAAAATTTTGAATTATACAAGAGTGTCTGTATCTTGTATAGTCCAAGTATGGAAGAACCTGTGGTGGTAGATAAATATGCATCTAACGTCGATCTCCTTCCGACACTTTCGAATCTGTTTGGCTTGGAGTATGATTCCCGACTTATGGTAGGGAAAGATATACTTTCAGATACAGAACCACTTGTTGTATTTTCGAACAGAAGTTGGATCAATGAATACGGGCGCTATAATGCAGTAGAAGAAACCTTTGAAGTCTTTGATAAATCCATTGAATTGACAAAAGAGGAACAGGAAGAATACTTATTAAAAATGAATCAGAAAGTGGAGGAACAGTTTAAAATTTCGGCTTTGGTATTGAGTGAAAATTATTATGCCAAAGCAATAAAGTGATAGCAAAAAAGAAAAGTCGCGCGTAAAAAGTGCGACTTTTTGTTTGGTTAAAAGGCATAAGAGTGACATTTTTGTGAAAATTCTAACACATTTTATTGAATTAAAGTGCTAAAATCGGTTGACTTGTATGGATATTTATAATATTATTATAAAACGGACACACATATTAAGATTTAATCTCAAAGGTATGTGGATAGAGAGAAATAATAAAGGAGGACAAAATTATGAAAATCTCTAAAAGACTTCTTGCTCTTTTACTCGCTATGGTAATGGTAGTTTCTGCTGTTGCATGTGGTAAAGACAATACAGAAGATCCAAACACAGATGCTGATTCAAGTCAAGATGGTGCAAATAATGAAGATGCAGAACTTACTTATGATGAAAAATCAGCACAAGTTTATGATGCAGTATTTAGCGAATTTGAAGAAATCTATACAAAAGCTAAAGAAGCAGAAACACTTTCAGAAAGATGGGCATTAATGGCTATCGCTGAAGCAAAAATGTTAGCAACAGCTACATTTATCCCAACAAGTGCACAAAATGGTTACTATGCTATGGGTAGATTAGCATCAGAATCAGAACCATACGCTTTATGGGGAACAGATGAATACAGATTCCACAACTTAGTGGTAACTGAAGAAATCATCACATCAGAAGATCGTGCTGAAGCAAAAGCTAAATGGTACGAAATGAAAGGTACAGGCGAATACGAAGCTTGGTTAGAAGGATTCCTTACAGACAAAGGTTACACACTTAAAGATTCTTACACATCAACATTCAATACAGACCCAATCACATGGGATATTTTAGCAACATCTCTTGCTTCTGTATCTGAATATGTAGTTAATACATTTGATGGTTTAACAGAATATAACTCAGAAGGTGTTCTTTCACCAGCATTAGCTGAAAGCTGGTCAGTATCTGAAGATGGACTTAAATACACATTCAAACTTCGTGAAGGCGTTAAATGGGTTGACTCTCAAGGACGTGAAGTTGCAGACGTTAAAGCTGACGACTTCGTAGCTGGTATGCAACACATGATGGACGCTATGGGCGGTCTTGAATACTTAATCGAAGGTATCATCGTAAACGCATCTGAATACATCAATGATGAAGTTACAGATTTCGCAGAAGTTGGTGTTAAAGCATTAGATGACTACACAGTAGAATACACATTAGAAGCTCCATGTACATATTTCATGACAATGTTAAGCTACTCAATCTTCGCTCCAATGAGCAGAAGCTACTATGAATCACAAGGTGGTAAATTCGGTGCTGAATACGATACATCAGCTGCTGATTACACATATGGAACAAGCAAAGATACAATCGCTTACTGTGGTGCTTTCTTATGTACAAACCACACACCAGGTAACGTAATGGCATTCCAAGCTAACCCAACATACTGGAACGCTGAAAACCAAAACATTAAAACATTAACATATACATTCAACGATGGTTCTGACCCAACAAAAGCTTACAATGATATGTTAGCTGGAACAATCGACGGATGTACATTAAACACATCTTCTTTACAAATGGCTAAGACAGATGGAAACTTTGACAAATATCACTACGTAACAGATACAAATGCTACAACATACGGTGCATACCTCAACTTAGACCGTACAGCATTTGCTAACGTTAACGATGAAACAACTGTAATCTCAGCTCAATCAGAAGAAGATAGAGCTAGAACAAATGTAGCAGTTAAGAACGTTCACTTCCGTAGAGCATTTGCTCACGCATTTGACAGAGCTGCTTACAATGCAATGGCTACAGGTGAAGACCTTAAATTCATCTCATTAAGAAACACATACACACCATGGAACTTCGTATGGACAGAAGAAGAAGTTACTGTTGATATCAACGGAACAGCTACAACATTCCCAGCTGGTACATGCTATGCAGAAATCATGCAAGCTCAAATGGATGCTGACGATGTTAAATTCATGGTATACAATCCAGAAGCTAACGACGGAAACGGTTCAGGCGATGGTTACGATGGATGGTACAACGTAGAAGCAGCGAAAGCTGAATTAGAAATCGCTATTAAAGAACTCGGTGAAGAAGGTGTTGAAATCTCAGCAGAAAACCCAATCTACTTAGATTTACCATACCCAGAAAACAGAGAAACATACGTAAACAAAGCAAACGCTATGAAACAATCTGTTGAAGCAGCACTTGATGGAAAAGTAATCGTAAGCTTAGTTCCATGTGCTAACGATGATGAATGGTATTACACAGGATACTATACATCATACGGATACGAAGCAAACTTCGATATCTTTGACTTATCAGGATGGGGTCCAGACTACGGTGATCCACAAACATTCCTTGATACAATGTTACCAGACTACGCTGGATACTGTGTGAAGAGCTTAGGTATTTTCTAAGATCAGTTGTTTACAATCAACAAAGAATAAAGAAATCGTATGAGAATGGGCATTTATGTCCATTCTCATACGGTTGTATAGTGAGAGATAAATTATGGCAAAATATTTATTCAAACGTATAATACACGGGTTATTCTCAATCGTTTGTGTAGTTGCGATCGTTATGTTGATGATCTATTCGATCATGGATCGTAACCTTGTATTCGCAAAAGATACAAACTTTAACAAGCAGAATAACAACGCAAGAATTGTATATAAGTACCAGAAATGGGAAGAATACGGTTATTTAGATTATGTTACATACGGTGACTGGTTAACAGATCTTACAGAAGAAGGTGAGATTGATGAAGCAACCAGAGAATCGGTAGTAGGCTTTGGAGTTACAGCAGATAAAGACTCTGAAGCGGTAAAAGAATATGTAGAAAAATTCACTGAGTATTACGAATCGCAAGGATATGAAGTGGAAAGAGTTGATGCTGTTGTGATGGGGAAAAAGATAGCTGACGGTGGCCGTCAACAGCTTTTTGCTTATAAAGACACACCACTTTTATCACGCTTGTGGAGTTATTTCTCAGGTATATTAAAAATTGATAATATCAATGAAGTGAAACAGGATGTTGGAGAGAGAGGCATTAGCTTTACTTGGAACGATCCTGCGTATGGTGGAGAAAAACTCTCACCAGCAATTATAGGAAACGGTACATATCATAAGTATTTGTTGTATTTTAATTCGAAATTCCCATATATTCATCAAAATATTGTTACTATAAATCTTGGTACATCATACTCAGTAGAAAGAGGTATCGATGTATTTACAACAATGACAAGAAGCCAAGGCTCTTATGTAAAATCTACGATCACATATCCAACAGGACTTACGGAAGAAAGTGCGGATGATTTACATACAGCAACATACATGGCAGACTCACTTATTACTAACCCGGTAAATACATCACGTTATACAGATGATTACACAAATGTTAATACGGTGAAGGCTTCGATGTCTAAAGTGGGGTATTCATTCGTAATCGGTATTATTGCAACAACACTTGCATATTGTATCGGTATTCCAATGGGTCTTGTTATGGCTCGTAAGAAAGACAAATTTATTGACAAACTTGGAACAATTTACATTGTATTTATTATTGCAGTACCTTCACTTGCTTACATCTTCTTGTTCAAGGCAATTGGTGGAAACTTCGGTTTACCAACCACATTTGACATGGATTCTAAGAGCAAGCTGATGTTTGTTTTACCAATCATTTCGTTAGCACTTCCTTCTATTGCTAACCTTATGAAATGGGGTCGTCGATACATGATCGACCAAATGAATTCAGATTATGTTAAATTCGCTCGTTCAGGCGGTCTGACAGAAACTGAAATTTTCAGCAAACACATTTTAAAGAATGCTGCGATCCCAATCGTTCATGGTATTCCAGCTCAGATTCTTTGGGCATTGACAGGTGCCATCATCACAGAACGTGTATATGTTGTTCCTGGTGCTGGTAACTTGCTGACAACAGCTATCAACCAATATGATAACGGTGTTATTGTCGGCGTAACATTGTTCTACGCAACATTATCAGTTATTTCACTTATCGCAGGTGATTTACTCATGGCTGCAGTAGACCCAAGAATTTCATTTACTACGAAAGACAGGTAGAGATTTATGAATTATGATTTAAGTAAATTAGGTTTATCGGAAGAAGAATTATTTTCCAGAGTAGAACATGATGATACTGACTCTGAAAAAATTGCCGCTCCAAGATATTCATATTGGAAATCCGTTTTTCGTGTGTTCTTTAAGAACAAAGTGAATATCATCGCTCTTGCGGTATTAGCAATATTAATCTTGTTTGCGTATATTTATCCATCGTTGACTACATACGATAAATTCGAAGCATTACTTGATGAAACAGCAAAACACTTAACACCTCTACAGGCTATTGAAAAATATGGTTTCCAATTAAAATGGATCTTAGGTGCTGGTAACGCTGGACAATCAACATTTGATGCGGTGTGGAACGGTGCTAGAATTTCTATTTCGCTTGCTGCAGTCTGTGCGGCTATCAATATGACAGTAGGTGTTGTGATTGGTGCGATTTGGGGATTCTCAAAGAAAGTAGATGCTTTCATGGTTCCTGTTTATAACATTATTGGTAACATTCCATATATTTTATTCATTTCAGTTATGATCATGCTTTTCGCTCCAAGCTTCTGGACAATGGTATTGGCGTTAACTGTAACAGGATGGTTAGCAATTGCTTACTTTATTCGTACTCAGGTTATTATCATTCGTGATAGAGAATACAATCTTGCTTCAAAATGTTTAGGTACATCTACGTTCAAGATTGCAATGAAAAATATCCTTCCATTTATGACATCTGTAATTGTTACACAATTAGCAACAGAAATTCCTTCTTATATTTCATACGAAGTATTCTTGTCATATATCGGTATGGGTATCTCAGATATGTCTCTTGGTCGTTTGATCTTTGAATCAGAAGGTGCTATGTTAACACCAGGTTGGGGATTTGAATTCTGGAGCCCAGTAGTAGTTGCTTCAATTATTACTGTCGTACTCTATGTAGTTGGTCAGAGCCTTGGTGATGCATCAGATCCAAGAACACATATGTAAGAGGAGACTGGCATGGAAAATAATAAGAAAGTTTTATTATCAATTGAAGATTTACATGTAAAATTCCGTGTACGTGGCAGACAGTTAACTGCTATCCGAGGAATTTCACTTGACATTTATGAAAATGAATCAATCGCAATTGTAGGTGAATCAGGTTCAGGTAAGTCTGTTTTCACAAAAACATTTGCCGGTATGCTCGATCAAAACGGATATGTTAGCAACGGTAAGATCATCTTTAACGATGATGAATTAGCAGATACAAGAGTGAAAGTTGATTCAAACGCTAAGAGCATGATGGAAAAAGCTCTTGCAAATTTAAATGCAAACTCTAAGCTTGAATTTGGTGCTGAAACATATAAAGCGATCTTAGATCTTGAATCTGAAAAACGTGAAAAAGGATGTTTATCAGAAGAAGAAAAAGATGCTTTAGAAGAAGAAAGAAAAGCATTAACAATTAAGCGAGCAGAAGTATATAACTACAGATCAACTCTTGACAGCAAAAAGCAAAAAGACGAGATCAAAAAAGCTTCTAAAGAATATGATGCTTTAGAAGGTAAATTAAATGAGTTGACAAAACGTAAAGAGCAAATGGAAAAAGACAAAAAGCACGCTGTGGAAGCAGATGCTGCTTACATGAAAGAGTACAATGAAAAGATGGCTGCTCTTCGTGCAAAATATGAGGAAGAGATCAAAAAAGAAATCTCAGCCGAAACAGTTGCTCGTAACGAAATTCTTGCAAAAGAAATCTATCTTTCTATCGGAAGATACGATGCAAGAACACGTAAGAAATTATTCAAAGGTTTATTGGAAGCACTCAAGAAAGCAATGACAATGGGTGTGGATTTATCAGACGAAGATGCAAGAAATGCAGTATTTGATGATGTTGCATTCCGCGTTCGTTTCTTAGATGAAACAGCAGAAGAACTTCATGGTACATGTATCTTGAACTTGGCTAATGTGAAGTACGCAAAAGACTGGAGTCAGATCCGTGGTAGCAGAATTGCCACAGTATTCCAAGATCCAATGACTTCACTCAACCCAATCATTACAATTGGAAAACAAATTACTTCTATTATCAAAAAACATCAAAATGTATCTGATGTAGAAGCTAGATCAAGAGCACTTGACCTTATGAGAAAAGTAGGTATTCCAAAACCAGAAGCTCGTTTTGATGATTATCCATTCCAATATTCAGGTGGTATGAGACAGAGAATCGTTATCGCGATCGCGTTATCTTGCCAACCTAAGATCTTAATCTGTGATGAGCCTACAACAGCTCTTGACGTAACAATTCAAGCGCAGATCTTAAAACTCATCAAAGACTTACAAAAAGAGTTTGGATACACAATCGTATTCATTACTCACGACTTAGGTGTAGTTGCAAACGTGGCTGACCGTGTAGCAGTATTATATGCTGGACAAGTTGTTGAAGTTGGTACAGTAGAAGAAATCTTCTATGACCCACGTCATCCATACACATGGGCATTGTTATCATCATTGCCACAGATCGCGCAAAAGAATACAAAGCTTTACTCAATTACAGGTACACCACCATCACTTTACAACGAAATCGTTGGTGATGCGTTTGCACCTCGTAACCCATACTGCTTAAAAATTGACACATTATTAGAACCACCAATGTTTAAAGTTAGTGATACTCACTATGCAAAAACTTGGTTATTGGATCCAAAGGCTCCAAAGATTGATAAGCCAGAAGGAATCCACGATATGCACGAAAAATTAATTAAGGCATTTAACATATAGGAGAGAAGAACTGTGAGTAATAATGAAGTAAAGAACCGTTCAAAGATTTTGCCAGAACATGGTCCAATCAATGAAGACGGGAAAGAAATTTTATTATCATTAAAGAATGTAGACATCACTTTTGGTAAGGGACCTGATGCCGTTAAAGCTGTTAAAAATGCTTCTTTTGATATTCATAAAGGAGAAACATTCTCACTCGTAGGTGAGTCTGGTTCAGGTAAAACTACAATCGGTAGAGCAGTTATTCGTGTTAATCCTTTAGCAAATGGTGAGATTCTTTACAAAGGTGTTCCTATTTCAGGAAAGATCGACAAGGCGTTGGACCGTGAAGTTATCCGTAACATTCAGATGGTATTCCAAGATCCAGCCGCTTCATTAAATGAACGTGCGACAGTTGATTATATTATTTCAGAAGGTTTATACAACTTCCACTTATTTGAAAACGAAGCAGATCGTGTTCAAAAAGTAGAAGCAATGGTAAAAGAAGTAGGTCTTCTTCCAGAGCATTTAACAAGATATCCACACGAATTCTCTGGTGGTCAACGTCAACGTATCGGTCTTGCTCGTGCGATGGTTATGGAACCAGAATTAGTAGTAGCTGACGAACCTATTTCTGCTCTTGACGTATCAATCCGTGCGCAAGTACTTAACTTAATGAAAAAGTTCCAGGAAGAACAAGGAACAACATATTTATTTATCGCACACGACCTTTCTATCGTAAGATTTATCTCAGATAGAATCGGTGTTATTTACAAAGGTAATATCGTTGAAATTGCAAGTTCGGAAGAATTATTTGACTTCCCATTGCATCCATACACAAGATCACTTATTTCAGCGATTCCAATTCCTGATCCAAAATTGGAAAAGAACAAATCACTTTATATCTATGATCCAACAATGCATGACTACAGTGAAGATCAACCTGAACTTGTATGTATTGGAAATGATCACTGGGTATTTGGTAACAAGAAAGAAATTGAAGAATATAAAGCAATTCGTGAAACAAACGTGCCACTTAAGCCAATCACGATCATTGATCCAGACAGCGAAGAAGAACAACCAGTTTCTAGCATGGAACAAGAAATCATCAAGATTGACGAAAGCGAAATCGCACCAATTCACGACACAGGCAGCAACTTGTACTTGTTCTTATCATTATTGCTTCCTGTAATTGGTCTTATCTTATTCTTCATTTTCAAGAGTAAGAAACATTATCGTAACGCTAGAGCATGTAAGAAGGGTGCATTGATCGGACTTGGCATTTTAGGAGCTATTATCGCGATCTTTGTAATCAGCTTAATCCTCGTGGTAGTGTAATATGAGTCGTACATTAAAACCAGTTCAAAAAATTGAACTTTCAGACAAGAATAACAAGTTGAAACTGATACTTGTTATCTTGCTTCTGGCATTAGGCTTTACTGCGATCGGATATGGCATCATGTCAGCTATTTCGACAGAAAGAGGCTGGAAAGAGATTGAAGCAAACCGTACAGAAGGATTAAATTGCAGTCAGGATTTTGTGTTTATATACAATATCGGTGCTGGTGATACTTCGCCGACAGTAGAGAATAAGGCACTTACGAACTTGTATTCAAAAGCAGTGGAAGACGCATACAAGATTTTCACAAGTGATGAAGGTTATGCAGATGTAGCTAATATCTACACTATGAACCAGAAACCAAACGAAGAACTTGTTGTGGATCCGGCTTTATATAAAACTTTTGAACTGTTGCAGGAATATGACAATAGGAATATCTATCTTGCACCAGTTTATATGCAGTATGATGATATTTTCTTTAGCACAGATGAATCAGAGATCGTAGATTATGATCCTTATTCAAACGAAGAAGTAGCAGCTTATTATAAAGAAGTAGCAGCTTATGCCTGCGATTCGGAAGCCGTTGATGTAAAATTGTTAGGCGATAATAAGGTGAAGCTCTTTATTTCAGATGAATATCTGAAATATGCAGAAGAAAATCATATCACTCGTTTTATTGACCTGTTCTGGATGAGAAATGCATTTATAACAGACTATCTTGCACAGGTGATGCGTGATAATGGATACACGCTAGGAAGTATCTCAAGTCATGATGGCTTCAGCTGTAATATGGATGAGACAAACACTGGTTATGCATTCAACATGTATGACAAGGTGAAAGGCCTTCCATATCAGATTGCAACAGCAAATTATACAGGAGCAAGAAACATCGTGAGTATGCGAGATTTTGTGATGAGTGAACTTGACAAACCATATTTTTATGAACTGAAAAATGGGGAAGTTCGTACATCTTATCTTGACGTAGAAGATGGTCTATGTAAAAGTTCAACAAGCATGCTTGTTTCATATTCTAAGAAAATGAGCTGTGCAGAGATCATGCTCAATATGGAGTCCATTTATATTGCGGACGAACTTGATGAGCAGGCGATCGCGAACTTGACAGCAGATGACATATACTCTGTCTATTGTAATGAGGATGTAATTTGTTACAATGATCCGGAACTTGAGTTTTCTAATATTTACAACTATGATAATGTAAACTATACAACATCTTTGATGGAATGATAGTAAATGAAATGCACCACTTTGGAGTATCAGAGTGGTGCTTTTTAAAAAAAGGGGGATTTAAAATGAATTTTGTATTTTTATCACCAAACTTCCCAAAAACATACTATAATTTTACACAATGCCTTAGAAATAACGGCGTTACAACATTAGGAATTGGCGATGAACCATACGATCAATTAAGCCAGGAATGTAGGGATTCACTTGTAGAATACTACAAGGTAAGCAGCCTTGAAAACTATGACGAAGTGTACCGTGCAGTTGCATTCTTCGCATTCAAATATGGTAAGATTGACTGGTTAGAAAGTAACAATGAATATTGGCTTCTTCGCGATGCACAGCTTCGTACAGACTTTAACGTAACAACAGGTCTCAGAAACGATGACATCGACGGAATCAAGTATAAGAGTAAAATGAAAGAATACTATGCAAAAGCGGGTGTGAAAACAGCTCGTTACCACTTAGTATCTACATTTGAAGAAGGCATGAAGTTTATTGAAGAAGTAGGCTTCCCAGTAGTTGTGAAACCAGACAACGGTGTGGGTGCTGCAGCTACATATAAATTAAAAAATGAAGATGATGTAAGAAACTTCTACAACAACTATCCAGAAGTACAATACATCATGGAAGAATTTATCAATGGTACTATCGTTTCTTATGACGGTGTTTGTGATTCAAACAGAGACATCATCTTTGAGACAAGCCATTATTTCCCAGATCCAGTTATGGATGTTGTAAATGATGGATTAGACATGTGGTATTATTCAAGAAAACAAATTCCAGAAGATTTAAAAGATGCTGGACGTAGAACGATCAAAGCTTTCAGAAGCAATTCTCGTTTCTTCCACTGTGAATTCTTTGTTCTCAACGAAGACAAAGAAGGTCTTGGAAAGAAAGGTGACATCTTCGGTCTTGAAGTAAACATGAGACCACCAGGAGGATATACACCAGACATGATGAACTATGCAAATGACATCAGTGTATACCAAATCTGGGCTAACATGGTTTGCTACGATCAAGGTTTCTTTGATCCAGAACAAAGACCATATGTATGTGTGTATGCATCAAAGAGAAAATACAGAGCATACGCTCACTCACATGAAGATATCTTCGCAACATACGGTCAAAACATTTTAATGTACGAAGAAATGCCAGAAGTATTAGCTGGTGCTATGGGCGACTTCGCTTACATGGCTAGATTCGTAACAGAAGAAGAGGCGTTTGCCTTTGCTGAATACGTAATGAAGAGAGGATAAATAATGCATACAAGATACTATAAAGAATATTCCTACAATTTAAACCGTGATATGGAATTCAAAGTTTACGGTCACGCAGGGCTTCCATTCGTTGTATTTCCTTGCCAAGATGGTAAATTCTTTGATTTCGAAAGCCGCGGAATGATCGATACAGTTGCTGACAAGATCGAAAATGGTCAAATCCAATTATTCTGTATCGGTTGTGTAGATGAAGAAACATGGAGCGCAAAGGGCGGAGATCACCATGGAAGAATTATGTGGCATGAACAATACATGAAATATGTATGTGATGAATTCATTCCACGTTTACATCAAATCCATGCAGAGACAGACCCAACAAGCTACCATGGACAAGTAATGCTCACAGGTGCCAGCATGGGTGGATATCACTGTGTAAACTTCTATCTTAGAAGACCAGACCTCTTTGGAGGATGCTTATCATTAAGCGGACTTTTCCATGCAGGTTACTTCTTCGAAAACTACACAGACCTTGATGTGTACTTTAACTCACCAGTAGATTTCCTTCCAAACATGGATTACAACCACTATTTGGTTGAACAATACCGTCGCGGAAAGATCATTATCTGCTGCGGTCAAGGTGCTTGGGAAGATGAAGCGAAAGTGGATGCAAGAATCTTAGCAGATCAATTTAACAGACTCAACGTACCAGCTTGGGTTGATTTATGGGGAGAAGACGTAAATCATGACTGGCCATGGTGGTTGATTCAATTCCCATACTTTGTGGATAAGATTTTATATTCATAAGAATCAAAAGTGTATTTCTGATGCTTGTCAGGAATACACTTTTTGTGTTTTTTGTGGGCTTTTGTGCTTGTGGTTCGGTTTTTTGCTCTTATAAGGACGGAATGGCGGATTAAATCTTGAGAAACTGTTGTTTCGTATGCTGAGTGATTTCGTAAAATCGTGGTTTCGGCAGATGAAAGAGGAAAAATGGAAGAAATCATATGTTGGGTAAATTGATGGACGTAGTGGATTGACAGATTAAGTCTTAGAAAACTATTGTTTCGTATGCTGAGTGATTTTGAAAAATAGTGAGTTTGGCAGACGAGAGTGGTGAAATGGAAGAAATCATATGCTAGAGAAATAGAGGGGCGTAATAGAACGGCAGATTAAAGCTTGAAAAACTAATGATTTGTATGCTGCTTTTTTTAGCGCATAATAATTCAAGCATATAAATCAGCAGAAAATTAAAAAATAGTATGCCGACAAACTCTAAAAACACAAAACCAAAGAAATTTGTTATAATTATAGAAACAAGAGTTTTGAGGTGACTGGAATGAATAAAGATAAAAAGTGTATTTTAATTGCAGATGATGAAAAAGAGATCCGTGATATAGTAAAAATATTACTTATGGGCGAAGGGTATGAGGTGATTGTTGCAGAAAATGGGAAACAAGTCCTTGAACTAGCCAACTTAGAAATTGATCTATACATTCTTGATGTGAATATGCCAGAACTTACAGGTTTTATGACAGCAGTAAAGCTTCGAGAAACCTATGACACTCCAATTATCTTTCTGACAGCTTATTCTGGTGAATCCGACAAAGTCATGGGCTTCTCTACAGGGGCTGATGATTATATCGTAAAGCCATTTTCAAATATGGAACTTATCATGCGTGTCAAAGCTATACTCCGAAGAAGCAATCGCGGACAAATACAGCCGATGCAATCAGAAGCATCCAAAAACCAGATTCTGCTAGGAGACATAGTTCTGGATTTGGACAATCAGTCAGTGGTAAAGAAGGACGAAGTGATCACCTTGACTTACACTGAGTTCAAGATATTGGAACTTCTCGCAACTCACAAGAAAAAAATCTATTCTCTAGATAATATATATCAAAGTATCTGGGAAGAAGAACCAGTTGGTGACGGTGCGATTATGGTACATATTAAAAATATCCGAAAGAAACTTGGAGATGATTCCCGCAATCCGAAATACATCAAAACCGCATGGGGAAAGGGGTATTACATTGATTAAGAATAAATTATCCCGTGATATTTTAGGAATTCTCTTTGCTTCAATCGGAATTGCATTGTTTGTATTCGGCTTTATTCGAGTGATGGCAGATGTTGTTATAGCAGCCTACTGTGAAAAGAACAATATTGATCTTGTGGGTAATATTGACTGGGCAAATGGAACCTGGACCCGAAATGGAAGTTTGATCGCAGCACTTGTTGTATTTGTAGTGATTTTCTTGTTTCTGGTGGGAGAGAGGATTGACCGTGCGGTGAAAGAGATACAACTGCAGGAAGCAGCACTGCGAGAAGAACGAGAGATGCTTATACGAAGCCTTTCTCATGATATCCGTACTCCGCTGACAGCCATTTTGTCTTATTCAGAATATATGCAGGACAAGCAAGAAATCAGTCAAAATGACATGGAAGAATATATCTCCATGATGCAGCGAAAAGCCCAGCAGATAAAAGTGCTTACAAATCAGTTGTTGGATGGTGGCGTCAGAAAATTGGAAACGATTGAAAATGGACGTTTCCTTATGGAACAATTGGTAGATGAATGGGTGACGGCACTGGAAGATGAATTTCCATGTGAAGTGAAGATGGAGTGTTGTCCAGATTTTTCTGGAGAATTTGATATACAAGAACTAAGAAGAGTGTTTGACAATCTGGCATCTAATGTAGAAAAGTATGCAGATGCTGAAAAACCAGTACAGCTTAGAGTGTATGAAGAGACAGGTTATCTTGTGATTGAACAAGGGAATTACTGTAGGAAAGGGCCATTACAAGTGGAAAGCCGTAAGATCGGAGTGGAAAGCATTAAAAAGATAGTGGGTCACTATAATGGGAAAGTTGAGGTTAAGCAAACCGAAGAATACTATTCGATAAAAATTACTTTCTTTAGAATTCTTTAGAATTACCTTGTAAATTTCTTTATAACTTACGGGTATTATTAAGACATCAAAGAAAACAAACAAAGAAAGTGAGGAAACAAAATATGTTAGATTCATTAGCATTATTAGTAATCGCCTTTATGGTGATGAGTGTTATAAGTATTATAGGAGTAGCTCTTTTATACTTGATCAAAAATGAAAAGATTAAGAAAGGTATTTTTTACTTCCTGGTAGCTTGGGGAATGGTGATTGCATTCTTTAATATCAAATCTATCCCAATTTACATGACAGGAGAAATACTCCTTGCAGGTGCTCTTGGAGCAGTAGGTGTGGCAGCACTTGTTATCCAACTTGTTTCAAAGAAAGAAAAGAAATTCCAAGTGGCGAAAATCTTAGCTACAGTATCAGTTGTAGTAGGAATGATTGATTGCTTCATGTTCTAAAAATAAAAGGAAATACTGGTGAATCACTTAACTTAGTGACATTGCCTCACCAGTATTTCTTTTTTGTTAAAATCTGAAATAGATAAATGGATTGTAAGAAGAACTTACTAAGTAGACAATGCATACGAATAAAAGCAGCATAGCGACTATATTCTCAATCAAGAGACCAACAGTTCCCCGTTCCTCTTTCTTCTTAAATAACGGGAAGGAGAACAAAATTCCAAGCGGTATGTAGATCAACCCATAGTAGATATTGCTGTCTTTGGTGAGAACACCGAGCATATCTGTTGGCTGGAATAAGAACATCGTCTTGAGTGCCAATCCCATCTGCTGAAAATCTGTCAGGTTAAAGATCACCCATCCCACACAAACAAGAATCATCGCATAAATCCAGCGAAGGAATCCTGGGAGTTTCTCCAAATATTTTGCAAGGAATAATTTTTCTAATAATAACAGTACACAGTAATATAAACCCCAGAACATGAAGTTCCACTGAGCACCGTGCCAGAACCCAGTAAGTGTCCAAACCACAAAGATATTGAACAACCATCTGCGTTTTGAAACTCTGTTTCCACCGAGTGGGATATACACATAGTCTCGAAACCAGGTAGAAAGTGAAATATGCCATCTTCTCCAAAATTCGGTAATAGATTTGGAAATGTATGGATAGTTAAAATTCTCTAGAAAATGGAATCCAAACATTCTTCCCAGACCGATTGCCATATCGCTGTAACCCGAGAAATCAAAATAAATCTGCAAAGCATAAGCGAGAGCTGCGATCCAGTAGAAAAGTGTCCCGTAAACCGCAGGGTCACCGTTGTAGATGGTTTCGGTCACAAGTGCCACATTGTTGGCGATGATCAGCTTCTTAGATAAGCCATAGATAAAACGCTTTAAGCCATAGCTGACATCATCCAATGTCACTTGGCGGTTATGAATTTCTTTTTCAATCGTCTGATAACGAACGATCGGTCCGGCAATCAGCTGTGGGAAGAAACTTACATAGAGAAGCAAGTACAAGAAATTTTTCTGTGTACTGATTTCTCTTCTGTAAAGATCGATCACGTAAGAAAGAATCTGGAAAGTGTAGAAGCTAATCCCGATTGGAAGAATAAGTTCCGGAACGGGAAGGTTAATATCGAAGACGGATTCCAGATTATCACAGATAAAATTCAAATATTTAAATATAAGTAAATTCAATATTAATAATACGGTTGTCGCAACAAAAACAAACCTTCTCGCTACAGCATGCTCCTCATAATGGGACATGAGAAGTCCCCCTATATATGCCACAAATGCAGCAAGGATCATGGCAACGATATAGCGAGGCTCACCCCAGGAATAGAATACAAGGGAGAAAACCAGCAGCAAAAGATTGCGGTAACGCAGATTGTTCCAAAGATAATAACCAATGACTACCAGAGGAAAAAATGCATATAAAAATGAAACATCACTAAACCCCATCTCTAATCCTCCAGCATAAATTCATTTGAATTAAAATAACCAATACTTCCGATCAGTAAAACTTTGGAAATATCATTTTCTTCCACATAATCAGAAAATGCAAATGGCTTTCCCAGCTGCGCCTTGTAATTACGAAGGTCAATGGAAAAAGTCTTTCCATAATGCGAGGCAATCAGTTTTAAGATGGCATTGTCATAAGATTCGCCGACTATCAGAATGTTTTCTTTTTCTGAATTATGAGTATCCAAGATGGTTTCGCCATTATCATCACCATAGAACAAACCATAACTGATCATATCTTGCTTTGTGGAGAGATAAAGATCTTCTTTCCCATAGTCCTCAGCTATCTGCCCGTTGATCATAATATCCATTTCGGGATAAATAAATTCATAGGCAGGGAATTTCTCAGTCATAATAGAAGTGACGCCGAGAATAGAAGCTTTGGCACCACTGAAATCATAATCCAGCAAAACTTCGTCTACAGGTTCCAACGGTGTATCCTTCACATCGAGAAGTGCGAGGACCTCTTGATATGCTTTGTGAGCTCCGTAGCAATTCCAGTGATGGTCGGTAGTGTAGAAATATTTCTTATACTCATCGTAAGAGCTGGTTCGGAATCCGGCGAACGGAATACCAATACTTTGTAAAGATTCTTCTAAGTGTTCATATACACCGATTCTTTCGTTGGTTACAAAATCAATATCTGTGTCACGTTCAATGTAGTACACGTAAAAATCAATATCCGGATGAGCTGCGACCTGTTCCTGGATATTGGCTATTCTTGCATCATGGGAAGGGACGATCGCTTCAAAATCACTCGCCTTGTTGATGATGTGTTCTTTGTACTTGTAACCACCACAGTAGGAAATGTACATATCTGAATCATTACCCAAGAGGGCGGAAATCAGTCGATCTTGAAACCAGGCATTACAGTAATTATGAATTTTTTTCATAACGGATGCGCGAGGAATCTGATCATTCAGTGCATCACTGGTCTGAGATTGGAATGAACCATCCAGATAAGCGTTTGCTGAAAAATCAGGTATCTTGTTTGCATATCTATTTTCTAATTCGTTAAGGTCCTCCGGAAACCATACTGTTTTGATCAGACCGATAGTCAAAAACAATACGACGATACCGATAAAGGACGCGTTGATGATTTTTTTCATAAAGGTTCCTTCTTCTTAAATAATAATATGATTTTATCATATCAGAAATGGGTTTACAATCGAGGAGTGGTAAAAACTAGGTTCATATGATATAATTAATCCAAATGAGCAAATGTAAGAGAAACGGAAAATATGGGAAGAACGTACAATTCATTAAGAAATGTTAAGGTAAATTTAATAGGACAAATTCTGTATAATGTATTTCGTTTTGTATGTAGAACAGTATTTGTATATACGTTAGGGGAAGAATATTTAGGAATCTCTAGCTTGTATTCCAACATCCTGACTTTACTTAGTGTGTCTGAACTTGGCTTTGCAAGTGCAGTTACATTTAGCTTATATCGTCCACTGGCAGAAGATGATAAAGAAAAGATTAAGTCTATCATGTGCTTCTATAAAAACGCATACAGAATTATCGGGTTAATCATTATGGGACTAGGGGTCTGCATCTTGCCTGTATTGCCAACCCTCATGAATGGAACAACAGAGAAGGTCAATATCTATCTTTACTATCTGTTGTATCTGACGCAGACAGTTGTAACTTATCTGTTTTTTGCGTACAAACAAACGCTGCTTATTGCAGATCAAAAGAGATATGTGGCAGATTCTGTAGCGTATCTTATGCAAGCGCTTACCGTAGCAGCACAAATCTTGATTTTGGTATTTAGAAAATCATTCTTTGAATATACAGTTGTAGCAATAGGCTGCAGTGTCATAACAAATCTGCTGATTTCGAGAATTGTTGATAAAAAATATCCGTATTTAAGTGAAAAAGCAGAAAAACTTTCAAAGACAGATGTAAAACAGATATTTTCGCAAGTATCGGCTATGTTTTTATACCGTATTTGTAACATTGTGGGAGTATCGACTGATAATCTCATTATTTCATCGCATATCAGCGTTTTAATGGTAGGTCTCTACGACAATTATGCTATGATAATCAACGTACTTCAGACGGTATTATCCAGTGTGCTGCATGCATTTGGAGGCAGTTTAGGGAATCTCTATGTTAAGGAAAGCGATAAGAAGAATGAGCAAGTATTTCGCTGTCTTAACTTAATCAATTTGTGGTTTATTATGTTTGCATCCGTTTCATGTTTGGTGCTTTTTCAACCGTTTATTACGCTGTGGCTGGGAGAAAGGTTTTTGTTTGATCGTGTGGTTGTATTTATCATCGTTATGAACTTTGCCACCAACCATATGCAAGGTGTGGTGCAGATTTATAAAGATACGACAGGATTATTTGTTCGGGGAAAATATCGCCCGGTAGCAACTGTAATCATGAATTTGGGTATCTCATTGATATTAGTTCGAGTTATGGGAATCGGAGGAGTATTTCTTGGATCTATAATTAGTAGAATGTGTACTACTTGGTGCTATGATGGATGGTTGATATATCGACATGCGTTCCATGAAAGTCCAAAGAAGTTCTATATTGATTCGCTTGTGTCGGCTGGAATCATAGTGATCCTGACAGGAATAATACAAGGTTTATGCCAATGGTGGAGTATACCAGTTACTTGGGTAGGCTTCCTCGTTAGAGGTGTATTGTGTGTCATAATTGTCAATGTGTTTTTGGTGTTTCGATATAGAAATAGAGAAGAGTTCCATATTGTGATGCATACGATAAAAAATATCTTAAAGAAAAAAGGATTGAGTAGGTAAATAGATGAAAAAAGTAGTTAGAATATCCCGAACGATATTAAGACTTTTAAAAGAAAATGGTTTTAGGG
This sequence comes from Faecalimonas sp., assembly GCA_045543595.1. Classification (GTDB taxonomy): domain Bacteria; phylum Bacillota; class Clostridia; order Lachnospirales; family Lachnospiraceae; genus Faecalimonas. The sequence goes on along the minus strand of JAZQMU010000079.1, from coordinate 5,523 downwards.
ATACCTGCCATATGATGTTAAATTATGTGAAAATAAAGATAGACAGAACGCTCAATAAAAAAACAGACTTTTTTGAAACAGAAATTCCGAAGAAAGAATTAAATTATCTGATTCCGAAAATGGGAAAAAGAGTATTTCTAATAGCTGCTATCCCCTATTATGATATAGGTGGAGGTCAGAGATGCTCTCAGTTAGCAAAAACTTTCAATAAAATGGGATATGAAGTGAAGTATTTTTATTCAAATCACTCATGCGACCCTATGGATCCAAAGATTTCGATTCCAACCAGTACACATGCTTACATCAACGAAAAAGCCGAGGATTATGTAAGGAAACATGCGAGAAAAGATGATTTGTTTATCTTCGAAGTGCCAAGTCCAAAGTTTGAAACATTGCTAGATATAGCAATTGAAAAAGGTTGTAAGATCATTTATGAAAATATAGACAATTGGGAAACTTCATTGGGAAGTGGCGTTTTTGATAAAGATGTGTTGGCGAAACTTCTTAAATCTGCAGATTTGTTGGTGGGGACAGCAAAACCATTGGTGAAACAATTAGAAACATATTTGAAGAATGAGGGGATTTCAAAAGAAGGAAAGAAAATTCTTTACCTTCCAAATGCAGTGGATGAAGAGTTGTTCTGTGGGGCAAGATACTGTGAAAAGCCAGTAGATCTGATTACAGGAGCTCAAACATTTTTGTATTATGGATCTCTTTGGGGAGAATGGTTTTCCTGGGAACTGGTTGTGGGATTGGCTAAGAAACACAAGGATTATGCAATTAATCTGATTGGGAATGCAGATGGTATCGGCGATAAAATCAAAGAATGCCCTGAAAATATACATTTTCTTGGGTTGAAAAAGCAGAAAGATCTGCCAGATTACTTGCGATATGTGGACTACGCTTTGTTGCCATTTGAAAGGGGCGAAATTGGAGATTACGTATCGCCACTAAAGATTTTTGAATATATTTCTATGTATACCCGAGTTCTTAGTACAAGTCTTCCGGATATCAAAGATTATCCCAATGTATATTTTGGCGATACAGTAGATGAATGGGAGAAAGCGATTGCGCAAGACTATGCGGTTAATGTAGAACAGGCGGATACATTTGTAGGACAAAATACGTGGTTTCATAGAGTGACTACGATGCTGCAAAACTTGTATGGGGAACCGGTTTCGCCGTTAAAAGATAATCTGTCTATTATTGTCTTAAACTATAATAATAAAAATGTGATATTTAAATGTGTGAATTCTCTTTTGAGATTTCAAGGTGTTTACGGCTATGAAATTATAGTGGTGGACAATGGAAGTACAGATGGCTCTTATGAGATGTTGAAAGAACGATATAGCGTAAACGAAATTCTGATTTGTAGAAATGATAAGAATGGTTGTTCCAGTGGCCGTAACCTTGGAGTGTCAAAGGCCCAAAAAGAGTTTGTTTTATTTTTAGATTCTGACCAGTGGGCCACAAACCATTATTGGCTTCAGCCATACGAAGAACTCATGCTTGCGAAAGAGGATTTTGGATGTATTGGCTGGGCGGCTGGTTTTTTTGCACCATCCGGAACATCGAGTCATACAGTAGACGAATTCCCAAATCGACATATGCCACCATGTATGCTTGGCCGTTCTGATATTGGTTATCTGGGGTCTGGCGGGATGTTGATGAAAAAGGCTGATTTTGAAAATATAGGTGGTTTTGATGTGTTCTATGACCCAACATGTTATGAAGATACAGACATTTCTTTGAAGATGAGGCATTATGGTAAAGAAATCTATTATTGTCCTTATCTGGGAGTGATTCATCTACCACATCAGACTACAAATGCAGGCTCAGAATATCATAAAGAATTGACGCGTCAGAAAAAAGAATACTTTATAAATAAATGGAAGAAAACAAATCCAAAATTGTTGGAATATAAAAAATAATAGAATAATTAGGAAGATAAGTTTTATGTCAGAAAGAAAAAAAGTCCTTAGCATATTCGGGACAAGACCAGAAGCTATTAAAATGGCACCCTTAGTTAAAGTGTTGGAAAAGAATGAGATGATTGAAAGCGTTGTGTGTGTGACGGCTCAACACAGACAAATGCTGGATCAAGTGTTGAAAACCTTTGAAATTGTTCCAGATTATGATTTAAATATTATGAAAGAAAAACAGACACTTGTAGATATTACAGTGTCTGTGCTGCAAAAACTGGATGAAGTGTTGAAACGAGAAAAACCAGATATGGTGCTGGTTCACGGAGATACAACAACAGCATATGTAGGGGCTTTGTCTGCTTTCTACAATCAGATTGCGATAGGACACGTGGAAGCAGGTCTTCGTACATACAACAAATACTCTCCATACCCAGAAGAGATGAATAGACAAATGATAGATATCATGAGTGATCTTTGTTTTGCACCTACCGAAACAAGCAAGAAAAATTTGTTATATCAGGGAATAAACGAAGATAAGATAGTGGTGACTGGAAATACGGTAATAGATGCAATGAGTACAACAGTGGAAGACAACTATCAGCATGAGGTGTTGGATTGGGTTGGTGGTGACAAAATGTTGTTGGTAACAGTGCACCGCCGCGAAAATCTTGGTGAACCTATGCAAAATATTTTCCGTGCAATCCGCAGAGTTTTAGATTCAACGGAAGGTGTAAAAGCTGTTTTCCCGATTCATTACAATCCTGCAGTGCGTGAACTTGCAAAGGAAGCCTTTGATGGTTGTGAGAAAATGTGTCAGATTGAACCGTTAGATGTGTTTGATTTCCACAATTTTCAAAATAAATCTTATTTGATCTTGTCGGACAGTGGTGGAATTCAAGAGGAAGCTCCGAGTCTGGGGAAACCAGTATTAGTACTCAGAGATACAACGGAACGTCCAGAAGGTGTTGAGGCAGGGACACTCAGACTAGTAGGAACAGATGAAGATGCAGTCTACAAGAATACAATGGAATTGTTGGAAGATATGGAAGCATACCATGCCATGAGCCGCGCTGCAAATCCTTATGGGGATGGGCATGCAAGTGAAAAAATTGTGGAAGCTATTCTGACCAAATTATGATATCAGGAGCGATATATGAAAATTTTTTTAGAAGCATTTGTCGATGCTAATTTTGGTGATAATTTATTTGTTCAAACAATTGTGAAAAGATATCCGCAACACGTGTTTTATATGGAAACGAAAGAAAAGCATGAAAAATCTTATCGAATGCTAACAGAACAATATGATAATATCAGGCTGTTTTCTAATGAAACCAAGAAAAAAGTTATACAAGATATGGATGCAATGTTTGTTGTTGGCGGCGATATGTTTTGGAACGAAGGAGATTACAGCAGCTTACTTGACTCCATGGATGTCATAAGGAAAAAAAGGGGATTTATAGCTGTTCTGGGATTGAGTCTATTTGAAGAATATTCACGGAAGACTCAAAATGACCTTAGAATTCTGTTTACTTACGCAGATATGATAGTCGCGCGTGAAAGGCGTACTTATGACCAGATTAAGAAGATGGCGCCGTGGGTGAAGGTGAAAGAAGCTTCAGACATGGCGTTTACTGTAGATGTTTCTGAAATTGAGAAGATCGCACCAGAGAAAGGTACTCTCGGAATATCCATTCGTAAAAAGATTCCGAGAAATACGCCAGATGCATATGAAACATATTGTGACAGCATGGCAAAAGTAGTGCAGGGTTATCTGGAACAAGAAGAATCACACAAAGTTCGGTTTCTTGCAATGTCAACAGGAGTTTACGATGATGCCAGAGTGGCAGCAGATATTAGGAATAAATGTGCGAGTTCGTATAGAGAAAGGATGGAATGTATCAATTTTGAAGGAAATGTGGAATTGTACATGAAAGAAATACAAGCTTGTGAAAAACTTATCTGTACCCGATTCCACGCGTTGGTATTTGCCATACTTTTGAAAAAAACATTCATTCCGATCGTATATGAAGAAAAGACTAACAGGCTTCTGGCAGCCATTGGATATCAAGGCCTATGTCAAAGATACGAAGATGAGATGAATGAAAAAATAATGTTAGATGAATTGAAAAAAGATTTTGTTTCTACGGAACCGATGAGACAATATCTCAAGCAAGCGATACATTTTTTTGATGAAGTGGACGCATATTTGCTGAATAGAAAAATAAGAAAAAAAAGGACAACTGTCATTTGGACAGGAACTGTTATATATATATTAAAAGTATTTCAAACTCTATATGAGATGTCGAGAAAAATTCTGAAATAGTCAGAAAATTTCGAATTTTAAAAAAGTCATGGTAAGACTTGCTATTTGTGGGGGAACATGGTATAACAAGGATGAAGCATTGTGTTTCGGAACAATAGCACAATAAATTTTTAAACAAAATAGGAGGTAGAGTTGTGAAGAAGTTCAAAAAACTATTAAGTCTTGTATTAGCAATGGTAATGGTATTATCGGTAGCAATGCCAGTATCAGCAGCTGAAGAAGCTTGGTATACAAGCTCACTTACAAGATGGAATCAAGCAGGAGTATTTGAAGGCGCTGGTGCAGGTTCAGACCTCAGACCAAATGAAAACATCACACGTGCAGAAATGACAGCAGTTATGGCTAAATTATTCGGTTTAGACAGAACAGAATCATTATACACAGAAAAATTTACAGATGTAACAACAAGCAATTGGTTCTATGGAGATGTAATGGCATGTGATGCAGCAGGCATCGTTCAAGGTGACGGTACAACATTTAATCCAAATGGTGACCTTACACGTGAACAAGCATTTGTTATCATGATGCGTGCATTGAAAGTAGTAGGTCTTTCAGATGGAGCAGCTGATCTCAGTGCATTAGAAGGAAGATTTGAAGATACTGCAGAAGTAAGCGAATGGGCTCAAACAGCAGTTGCTGAAATCATCGCTCTTGATGTAGTACGTGGTAATGATAACGATAACGATGGTTTATATGAAATCAGACCACAAGACAAGATCACACGTGCAGAAGTTGCTAAGATCGTTGACCGTTTAATCGGTGTATACGTTGACAAAAATGGTAACGTATCTGTTGCTGCAAAAGAATCTGACGTTGACAAAGAACAAAACGTAACAGGTGCATTCGTAGTAATCCACGCTGAACAAGAAACTCAAATTCAAGTTGAAGTTGAAGTACAAGGCGAAGAAGTAGTAATCATCGTTTCTCAAGTTCAAGAAGTAATCAATGAAGATACTGGCGAACCAGAAGAAAAACTCGTTGTTGTTCAAGAAGTTAAAGTTGAACCTGCAGTTGAAGAACCAGTAGTTATCGTGGTTCAAAAAGACCCTGAAACAGGTAAAACTGAAGTGAAAGACGAAGTTATCACAGAAGACAATGGTATTTGTGTAGACGGTTCAAACAAAGATGAAGATGGTAATGCTCCAATCATCAAAGATGAAGAACACGCTTGGGAAGCTCCAGCTAACTGTGCAGTAAATCACAAAGAATATGCTAACTGTGCAGTATGTGGTAAAGTAGAACGCGACGTTGTTGCAAAACCACACGTACTTGATG
>JAZQMU010000078.1:0-4527 GCA_045543595.1 Faecalimonas sp. | reverse complement strand
ACTCATCATCTGTTCCGGATTCAAATTGAATGATATCGCCAATCTCATATTCTGAACCCGCTATAAAATCATGGTCGACCAGACACTCGTTTGTTTCTTCAGGCAATCTTCCTTCCGTCACCGTAATCGTATTCATACTTTCTGTCTGAGCCATAACATGCAACACTTTCATGTTATCACCTGCTTCACAGAGCACGTCTGTGCTGTAGGAACCTTCCACGCGGTCAATTCCTGGAAGTCTTTCTATTACTTCTGCATCACTGTCTGTGAGACCAAAGGTACTAACGATTTTTATATCCATCAATTTATTTTCATCGGCATATGTATCTCCAGACAAGATCATATCTGGCTGAGTAGCCCGGATACCAACAAAAATAGATACACCCAGTGCAACGATCAAAAAGATTGAAAGAAAACGCCCCATGCTTTTTTTGATTTCCATGAAGAAATCTTTTCTCAATGCATTTTTCTTCATTCTCACACCTACCATTCAATCATTTCTACTGGTATTGGATTGTCGTTCTCGATCACCTTTGAAACCTTACCACTCTTAATATGTATTACTCTGTTTGCCATCGGTGCGATCGCAGAGTTATGTGTGATCAAAATAACTGTCATTCCTTGTTTTCTACATGTATCTTGAAGCAATTTTAAAATTGCTTTCCCTGTGTTATAGTCCAGCGCCCCCGTCGGTTCATCACAAAGAAGCAGTTTTGGATTCTTCGCCAATGCTCTTGCAATCGACACACGTTGCTGTTCTCCACCTGACAATTGGGCTGGAAAATTGTTGACACGGTCTGCCAAACCTACTTCTTCCAATACCGTCTGTGCATCCAACGGCTCCTTACAAATTTGCAGAGCAAGTTCTACATTTTCAAGTGCCGTCAGGTTCGGAATCAGATTATAGAACTGGAACACAAATCCAATGTCATCTCTTCTATATGCGGTAAGATTCTTTGGACTGTATTTTACGATGTTTTCACCGTCTACCATTACTTTTCCGCTGGTAGCAGTATCCATACCACCTAAGATGTTGAGTACCGTTGTCTTACCAGCACCGCTGGCTCCCACTACTACAGCAAACTCGCCCTTATTTACAAAGAAATCAATCCCGTCTGCCGCTGCAATCTCAACTTCTCCCATCTTATATATCTTTCTGACATCACGTAATTCTACATACTTATCCATATATCTTCTCCGTTCACATAGAATATTGTTCCTTGAACTTTTATTATACCATATCTGCAATTATCGTGATACAATAGTTTTATAAAAGGACTCTAAAATCAAAAAGAAATGGAGATATATTATGAATCATATAACAATGCTTCCAGTTGAGACTCAAACACAAATTCATACACTCTCTGAACTAGCCAATGACATATGGCATCAGCATTTTGTCCCTATTATTGGCGAAGCGCAGGTCAATTATATGCTGGATAAATTCCTTTCTCCTGACGCGTTGAAAGAGCAGCTTCAAACAGGATATGAATATTTCCTTGTATTCTCCGATGAGAAACTTGCAGGGTTTACAGGAATTCATGAGGAACAAAATGCCTTATTTCTCAGCAAACTTTATGTGCACATTGAACACCGCGGAAAAAAGATTGCTTCCCATGTATTCCAGCAATTGATCGCAATCTGCAAGGAACGCCATCTTGAAAAAATCTGGCTTACATGCAACCGCCATAATGCGAACACTCTGGCCGTTTATGATCATTTAGGTTTTGAAATTGTGCGTGAAGAAGCAGCCGATATCGGAAATGGTTTTATCATGGACGATTACATCCTTGAATACACAATCCAATAATTCATAAAAAAGGAGATGTCGATTCTCAAAATCGCATCTCCTTATCTTATTATTCTATTAAAAGTGTCTGTGCATTATTTGTTGAAAAACTGAGAACTATGTTTTCCCCAACAACCAACTGATACTCATCGCACAGAAGAACTTCGTATATGTAATCTTCTTCGATATATTCTGAAAACTCTATATTTCCTTCTTCGTCATATATATCCAAGTAACCTTCATAGTCAAATGCCATTTCTATCTCGTAAAATCCAGCAGGAATATCATAACCAACTAGATAACTGCCTTCTCCTAAGACTGTGCTATAGTAATCCCCTTCTTCCCAACCTTCTGGCAATACTTCTAATTCTTCATATACCACAGAAAAGTCAGGTTCTGGAGTCCCTACATTTTCAAATATACTGCTCAAAATCCCTATCACTGCTATAATGATCGGAATTAGAGTTGCTATGCTCGCCAAACATCCTTTTGGTTTTACTGGCGTTGATGTTTTTTTCATCGCTGGCTTTTTAACCGGTGTTTTATTCACCTGATAAGTTGGCGCGTAACTTGGTTTATTTACAACCTTCTTTGGAGTTGCCTTTGCAGGTTCCTCGTGCACATGTGTCAATGGCATATCTTCACAGGTATTTCGATTGACCATGTATCTGTACATATCATCATTTTTCGTATTATCTAAACCGCACAACGTACATCTCTTTGTGCTGTCTAATTTCCCGCCACATAATGTACAACGTTTCATATAATCACCCTCTTTTGTTTATTTTACTACAGATTGCTTTAGAATGTAAACTGCATAGAAAACGGAAATTAAAATAAGTGCTAATGCACAGAAAATATCTCTTGCTGGCGTCATAACACCTTCGTTTGCAAAGACGCTTAAAGCATTCAACACCCCATGAGTTATAATACATGCCCACAGACTTTTTGTCTTCAGAAACAGTATCGTAAACAAGAATCCACCTGCCATTGCATATAGCACCTGCAATAAATTGGAAAACAGATCCGCACCGCTTCCGTTCACTAAATTTACAATATGTCCAATCCCAAACGTGACACTGGAAACGATTACTGCCGACTTTACTCCATTTTTATACATTGCTTTAAACAAGAGACCTCTGAAAATAATTTCTTCCAGAAATCCTACCAAAAGCATGCTGAGTATATATAAGAAAGATTCCAATATGCCGTAGTTGAATACAATCCCAAACCATACATTGATGGATGCCATTACAAATAATGGGATATAAAATAATAGCTTATTTGCCGGCAATTCAGATTTACACAAGCCATATGTTTTCAGCAGCCCTTGTTTTTTCATCCATAGGACTAAAACGGAGGTCAACACGATACATAGAATTGTCGTAACTGATTTTTCTACTCCAATCATACTTGAAACATTGTCTGCTGTACTTAATCCTACCACATAAACTATGATCCAAATGATTGCGAACATAATCTCATTTTTCTTATACAACTGATTCATACATGGCCTCCTTTCCTTTTATCCATTATAACAAAAACAAGGGATTCTGACAAATCAGAATCCCTTGCATTCTCGGAGTGACGCGATTCGAACGCGCGACCTCTACATCCCGAATGTAGCACTCTACCAAACTGAGCCACACTCCGCCACTATTTAAAAAGCAAAAGAAAGAGTCCCTATTGAACTCTTTCTCTTTAGCTACGGAAAAGGGATTCGAACCCCTACTAACAGAGTCAGAGTCTGCTGTGCTACCATTACACCATTCCGCATCGTTCTTTAACGAACATATTATATTATATCAATATTTCTAAAAAAATCAACAGATTTTTATTTCTTTTTTCCAGCTCTGTCTATCCAACCGATAATCTGACCAGATAACATTACTGTTAATAATGAATAAAGAATCCTCTGCAATGGGATATACGTCAATGATAAGCCCAAGACAGTCAGATCACTGATCAGATAAATCCATTGAATTTCCACTTTGAACACTTGCGACAAACTCATAGCAAGTGCATCATCACCACTTGGCGCGCCTCCAACACGAACGCAAAATCCGATACCAACACCCACAAAAAGTGCCCCCACAATTGCTGCCAACAGTGGATAGTTTCCAATATTTGGCCATATAGGGTTAAACTGTTCAAATATATAATAAAACACCGAATAGGCTCCACCTGAAATAAAAGAATACAGGATGAATCTTCCTCCAAGGAGTTTCCAACCTAGGAAAAAACATGCAAAGTTAATAACAAAGGCTGAATATGCTGGGGATATGTGGAACCAGTGCTGTAACAAAAGGGTAAGTCCCAGCGCACCCCCTTCTGTAACATTGGAAATAGAATGCACATTATATAAACCGAAAGCCAAAATCGCGCTTCCAACTAATAAAACAACTATATCTTTTTTCTTGATATCTTTCATCGTTTTCCTCTTTTTCTGCAATTTATCCTAGTATACTACGACTTCCGAATACTTTCAACACTCCCATTTCTCTTATAAATAAACGTTCATTATTTAACTCTGCTTATAAATATTATTTAATAGAAAAATATTGTCAATCGTTTTATTTTGTGATAAAAAAAATATATGAGATATTTTTTCTCAGGAATATATTGGTTTATATGTGGAAAGGAAGAAGACAATGGAAAAAATCTACGTAGGAAAAACAAAAGATGTTTATAAACTCGAAAATGGTAATGTAATGTTAAAATTCAAAGACGACTGTACA
>JAZQMU010000077.1:0-3896 GCA_045543595.1 Faecalimonas sp. | reverse complement strand
ATTAATTTTTCATCATCTACAACCAATACCTTCTTGCCCATGCTGCTCTCCCTTATATCCTGATATAATCTTTTACCTTTTCAAATAATCCTTCTTTGATTCCTGTAATCTGCATAATTTCCTCAATCGCCTTGAAACCACCATGTTCCTCGCGGTATGAAATTATACCGCTCGCCTTAGACTCACCAACACCTGGAAGTGTCATCAATTCTTCTTTCGAAGCTATATTGATATTGACCTTCCCATCTTCCACTTTCTGTTCCTCTACTGCTTCTGAATAGTTCGGCACATAAAGCGTCATCTCATCGGCAAGTAAAGCTGCTTGGTCAATCTCTGTGGTAGCCGCTATCTCTGTAAAACCGCCTGCCATAGCAATTGCTTCATAACTTCGGCTTCCGATTGGAAGTTCATAGACTCCCTCATGAACCACTGCTCCGCAGACATAGACGAATATCGTGTCTTCTTCTGCTTCCTTTGGTACTTCGAGTTCCTCCGCCACTTCTTCCAAGAGCATCATCTCATCCTGCTGCTTTTTGCAGCCAGATAAAACTGATAATACAGTCAGGATTATAAATAATATTTTTATTTGGTTTCGCATATTACCTCCGTAGTTTACACTACGAATACCCCTCTATGCTCATTACATCTATTTTAGCGAATTTCATCTCAAATTACAACCCTTACTTCCACTGGAAAATCACAATTCCCACCAGCGCTAATGCAAGACCAATCAGTTTTCTCCACTCAAATGGTTCTTTATCCATGCCAAACAGACCAAAAAGACTGATAAGATAAGATACTGCCAACTGCGTAACTACAATGAGAAGCGCTGATTTTGCTGGTCCCAGCATTTCAATACTTTTTATAACACTCCATGTAATCCCTGCCCCTATCACACCTCCAAGAAGAAAATATTTTGGTTCCACCTTCATAAGGGCCATCACAGAATCACGTCCTGTAAACAACCACGCTAAAATGCACACTACCAGTGCCGTTAGCTGTACCCATCCATTTGATACCCATATACTTGTGGACTTAGTAAGTTGTGTGTTGAAAACTCCCTGAATACTCATAAAAGCACCTGAAAAAAGTGCAATAATAAACCCAACCATTGGAAAACCTCCTGAATTTTTATTCCTAGTGTTTCCTTATGATTGGGTCTTATTCATTATTCCGCCAAAGCTTTTCTTAATTTTGTGATCATTTCATCTACGTGTTCTTCTGTGATCACAAGTGGTGGTACAATTCTTAATACATTTCCGCCTGCGGAAATTGCAATAAGTCCTTGGTCCATGGCTTTCACAATTACTTCTCCAACTGGCTTCGTGAGGACAAGTCCTTGCATAAGTCCAAGTCCACGTCTTTCTGCAACGTATTCATTTTCTTTTACCAATACTTCCAACTGTTCTTCCAAGTATGCTCCCACTTTTTTAACATGATCAACAATCTGCTCTTCTTCAAAGATATGAAGCACTTCTGCCACTGCTGCGCATACAAATGGATTTCCGCCATATGTCGTCCCGTGATCTCCAGGAACCAATGAACATTCTGCCACCTTTTCCGTCATAGCAAATGCGCCCACTGGCACTCCATTTCCAATGGCTTTCGCCATAGCCATAATATCTGGTTTCACGCCGTATCCTTGCCATGCAAACATACTGCCTGTTCTTCCCATGCCACATTGAATCTCATCAAAAATCAAGAGAATGTCCTGTTCATCACAAAGTTCACGTACTGCCTTTAAAAATGCAGGGTCAGCTGGATAGATTCCGCCTTCTCCTTGCACCGGTTCCATGATGATTGCGCAGGTCTTCTCATTCACCAACGCTTTCACGCTTTCAAAATTGTTAAACTCAGCAAACTTCACACCACCCACCAATGGTTCAAAAGGTGTGCGGTATTTCTCTGTACCTGTCACAGAAAGAGCACCTAAACTTCTGCCATGGAAAGAATGATTCATAGCAATAAATTCATAACGTCCTGTGCCCTTTGTATAGGCATACTTTCTTGCAGCCTTCATTGCACCCTCAATAGCTTCTGTTCCACTATTTGTAAAGAACACTCGATCCATCTGAGCTGCTTCTTTCAACATGCTTGACGCCTTTGCTACAGGCTTACTGTAAAACAGATTGGATGTATGCATCAGTTCATCAATCTGATTCTTCAATACTTCTTTGTATTTTGGGTGTCCATATCCCAAAGAACATACCGCAATCCCTGCTGCAAAATCTAAGTATTTCTTTCCTTCTGTGTCATACAGATAAACGCCTTCTCCCTTTTCAAGAACAATCTGATAACGATTATATGTGTGCAACAAAGCGTCTTCTGCTGTTTTAATATAGTTACTCATTTCAAAACCTTCTTCCCTTAGTCTTTCAAGATGGCTGTTCCAATCCCTTTTTTTGTGAAAATCTCAAGAAGGAGACAGTGTGGAATTCGTCCATCTAAAATATGAACGCGGGATACGCCGCTGTTAATAGCATCGATGCAGTTTTGTAATTTAGGAAGCATACCTCCCCCAATATATCCTTCTTCCATGAGTTTCTCTGCTTCTGAAATTGCAAGTTCAGAGATTAATGTACTTGGATCTTTTGGATCCTTGTATACACCTTCGATATCTGTTAAGAAAGCTAACTTTTCTACTTTCATTGCCTGTGCAATGGCACATGCAGCATCGTCGGCATTGATATTATATGTATTATATTCATCATCAAGTCCGATTGGACATACGATTGGAAGAAAGTCCTTTTCGATCAAGTCCAAAAGAATCTGACCATTTACATCTGTTACTTCTCCTACGAATCCGATATCTTCGCCATTCGCATATTTCTTCTTTACTTTTAAAAGTGCACCGTCTTTTCCGCTGACACCGATGGCACGAACGCCAAGAGATTCCACCAACTGAACAAGGCTTTTATTCACTTTCCCCAGAACCATCTCTGCAACTTCCATCGTCTCTTCATCTGTTACACGGAGACCATTTTTGAACTCTGATTCTTTTCCGAGACGTTTTAACATATGATTGATTTCTTTTCCACCGCCGTGCACGATGATTGGTTTGAATCCAACTAATTTGAGAAGTGTCACGTCCTGGATCACACGTCTTTTCAAATCTTCGTCCACCATGGCACTGCCGCCGTATTTTACAACGATGATCTTGCGATTGAATTTTTGAATATATGGAAGAGCTTCGATAAGTACTTCTGCTTTATCCAAATATTTTTGCATACTTTTGTCCATAACTTCTTCCTCTGCTAGCTTCTATAGTCTGCGTTGATTTCAATATACGCGTGTGTAAGGTCGCAGCCCCACGCTGTCGCTTTTTCATTTCCCATCTTCACATCTGCTGTTGCGATCACAACTGGCTGAGATAAGATTTCTGTTGCTTTTTCTTCGCTGTAATCTACTGCCACGCCGTCTTCTGCAATCTGGATCTTTCCAGCTTCACTTTCAAAGAAAAGGTCTACTTTTTCAGGGTCAAACTGTGCCCCAGAGTATCCCATTGCACAGATGATACGTCCCCAGTTTGCATCGTGACCAGCAATTGCAGTCTTTGTAAGATTTGAGCATGCGATAGCTTTTGCTAATAACTTCGCCTGTTCTTTTGTTTCTGCACCAACAATATTTACTTCGAATAAGGCAGTTGCACCTTCACCATCACCTGCAATCTTCTTTGCAAGATATTCATTTACTTCGTGAAGAGCTGCTGCAAATGTTTCGTAATCTGTTGTACCTTCTACGATTTCTTCGTTTCCTGCCATACCATTTGCAAGAACTAATACTGTATCGTTTGTAGAAGTGTCTCCATCTACAGAGATCATGTTGTATGTATCATTTACATCATCACTGAGAGCTTTTTGCAATGCTGTTTTCGAAATTACTGCATCTGTTGTGAT
>JAZQMU010000076.1:0-4155 GCA_045543595.1 Faecalimonas sp. | reverse complement strand
CAAATGGAAAACAAGAAACCAAACAAAATGACTCTGATTACATGTATTGTATCCGCAGTCTTAGTGCTGGTGCTTATCGTAAGCATCGCATTAAACGCAAACCGCGGATTAAACCAGACGACAAAAGAGTTAAAAATTGAGCTTGGAAGTATGGAAACCTTAAACCTTGACATAAAGGAACTATTTAAGGTGGATGAAGATACAGCAAAAGAGATTACTCTCGATACGTCCAAAGTGGATGTAAAGACCGTCGGTACATACGATGCAACTGCAACGTGGAATAACAAGACCTACACCATTAAGGTCATCGTGGAAGATACCACAGCACCAAAAGTGGAAATGGCAGAACGCATCGTCTATACCAACAATATCACCTCTGTCGAAGCTGGTAAGCTCGTAAAAGCCGTAACTGATAAGTCAGACTGCATCGCAAAGCTTATCCGCTTTGAGAAAGCAGATGCGCTTTCTGTCATGGATGAGCTCGCAGTAAAGAACCTGCTTGCCAAAATCAACACTCCAGGCAATGCGGAAGAGTTAAAGAATTTAGGTACCACAGACGTTCCAACCGAACCAGGGCTATATCGTGGCGTAGTGGAAGTTGCGGACTCATACGGCAATGCTGCCTACGAAGAGGTCTATGTGGTACTCGATACTACTGGAGCACAGATTAACGAAGTAGCAGACCAGGTAATCACAGTAAAGAAAGACAAGCTTTCTGCACAGCCAGAATTCGATAAGTCTCTTTACAAAGGACTCGACAACGTGGATGGCAACTTATCAGCAGATGACTTTACATTCGAACTGACTCTTCGCGACGAAGTAAAGCACGAATGGCTTGTAAAGGTAAGCCACACAGACCGCGCTGGCAATACCGCATCAGCTGACTTCCTTATCACGGTAAAGGAAGAAAAGACACAGAGTACAAACAAGCCTTCGTCTGATAAGAACAATACTTCCGATAAAAACAACACAGGAAACAAAAACGAAAGTTCTTCTGATAAGAACAATACTTCAGACAAGAATAACAGTTCTTCAGACAAGAACAATACTGGAAATAACAGCTCCACAAACAATAACAACTCATCAACCAGTAAACCATCGAAAGACCCAATGGACACCAATAATGATGGCTGGGTAAGCGAAGACGAAGCTATGGGCTACATTACTCCAGAAAAGCAGGCATGTATCGATGCTGGTTATGGTGAGGTATGTGAGTTTGACAGTGAATCAGGCGGTAAATGGTATGGCTGTTTGATGAAGAGTAGTGATCATCAGATAAATGGAAAACGTGGTTCGGAAATCTTAAATGATTATTTAAAGGAACGTGACTTAGATGGACAGATTTATGGTTCATATATCGACACAGAAAAAGAATGGTATTTCTGGACTGCGACCGATGTTCATGAAATTGAGGAAGAGATTGAATTTTAAGAAAGGGATGAAACCTTGAAAAAAAGAATAATGAAAAAACTGCTGGCAGGCCTGATGGTCTGCCTTTGTTTATTGACAAGTTTGCCGTTGATACCGGATACAATGAATGCGGCAGATCGTTACACGAATGCAAAGCTGTTTTTTGATAGCACGGGAACGATAGAAACCAATGGTAAGCATATCGAGTGTCATAACGGCATGGTCTATTTTGCGACCCAGGCAAAGGCCGCAACCTCAAGCACTGCTTTAAAATATACGTCTATTGGATTTGATGTAACACTGACTGGTGCAGGACATACCTTAACCTTTGCGGTAAAGCGAGGCGGTTCGTTGACGGAGATTATAGAAGCAAAGGTAAGCGAAGACTATAACTATCGTTTGTATTGCATTACCACAGAGGATTTGCATACTTTGGCATCCAAAGTAAATAAAACAGCTGCAGATGCTATTTTTGCTGCAGATAAGTTTGATGTGAGCATGGATGCCATTATGACTTTAAGACAGAATGACGTGGATTATGGTGCAATCAAGGAAAATGGGGATGGAACGATATCGGTGGTAAGAACCCCTGTATACCATTTAAATAAGACTGCTGATTTAAATGCGCTAAAAAGTAAGTTTAATAATGAGTTTAAAAGTTTTAGGGATATTACAGCAAATTTAACTAATTACAACACCACTATTTATTACAGTGTGGGAAATGGTGTAACGATGGCAAGTGGTTACACTGCAAAACCGTTTACCTTAAGTGGAGCTACGATAAACAACGTGATTCACACAGGTAATGGTGTATATAGTGAGAACTATAAAACATTGCAACGTTTTTACCTGCCTAATACGGGTAGTAATGGTCTAAATCTAAGGAAAACGGGATATCACTTAGGAGACGGTCTTGGTGGTTCTGTCTGGAAGAAATCTAGTGGAGAAGCCTTCTCCATCACAAGAGATTACGGTCCAAAGGACTTGTCTGATAAAGCAGGAACGAAGAAGACAACCGTGTTCCTCTATGCCAACTGGCAACCAAACAACTACACCATCCACTACGATGCCAACGGTGGAACCAGTGTGGTAAACGATACCATCATGGAATATGACAAAACAGGCTATTTAAAGAACAATACCTTTAAAAAAGAAGGGTATTACATCGACGAGGCAAAGGCATGGATAGATGCAAACGGAAAGACCTATGCGAACGGTCAGGCAGTCATCAACTTGACAACCATCCATAACGATATCGTTACCTTAAAAGCCAACTGGCAGCCAATCGTCGCACAGATCACACTGGATAAGCAGGGTGGAAGTGGCGGTACCGATGCCTATTTCCAGAAATATGCCACAGGCTTTTATACAACAAATGCCTGCGCGACACTTTTAAACATGGTAAGCAAACCAAACCGAACAGGCTATGACTTTATGGGATATTTTACATCCTTTAACGGCCTGGGCGGACAGATTATAAGCAGTACAGGAGCATTCCAGCAGCCAAACACCTATTTTAAGGGTAACGCCACAGTCTATGCGAACTGGAAAGCAAAGACCTTCCCGGTCACATTTGATAAGCAGGGTGGAAGATATGGTAGCGACAGTGCCGTTGCAACGTATGGCCAGCTTTACCCGGTTGCAGATGCACCGGAACGCTCAGGATTTCGATTCATGGGCTACTACACTGGTACAAATGGAACAGGCACACAAATTTATAATGAGTTCATGAGCTCGACAGAAAAGTATGAGCTGACAACGGGCACTACCCTCTATGCATACTGGGTAGACGACATCCTTCCTGTTGTAAACCTTACCGTCTCAAACAACAAGTGGACGAACAGGCAGGTAACTCTCACGGCGGAAGCCAGCGATTACGGAAGCGGACTGGAGAGCGTTTACATTTACAGAGTTGGAGGCGACGGCAGTTTAACGCCCGTGGCAAGCGCCACAAACCTAAACGGTGCCACAACAAAGGAATTAGCCTTTGCCAATACAACAGAAGGCATCGTCCGCTACAAGGCGGTAGCAACAGATAAAAGCGGCAACACCGCCGAAAGCTACAACGTCGTATATTACGATACCAAAGCCCCAACGGGCACAATCATCGATAAGCTTGTGGAAGACAACAGGTTTTATTTTGATATCGATATCACGGATATCAATACAGGAAACTAAACGGCAGAACAGCCAAAGGAAATAAGGAGAAGCTATTTTGAAACGGAAGAGTAAAAAAATATATATACATATTTGGGGGTTAATTTTTACCCTGGCATTGGGGATGTTTGTCACTTTAATGGATTATGAGCAGGTGGAAGCTGCAGCGACAGGATATACCGACCATGCACATAACTTTTCAGCAGAAGAAAAATGTGGTGCAACAAAAGGCTGTGGCGGGGACGGCTATTCGACGCACCAGAATACAAGCGGCAATACGAAATGCCCAACGTGTAATGGGAATAAGACTGTGAAATGTTCCACATCCGGCTGCAGTACATGTGGTGGTGATGGGACATACTTTGTATGTGCACCTGGGAATTGTAGTGTAATTTATCAGTCTGCCGGAACGCATAGTTGCCAACAGGCTGGCGGAGCTCAAGTAAATCTTACTGCAAAAACACACACCAAAACCTGTACCAAATGTACCGGTACTGGCTATTACGGCAAATGTACCCGCTGTAACGGAACTGGAAAGAATTACATATGTCAGAATTCAGACTGTGTGCCAAACTATGATGCGGACTA
>JAZQMU010000075.1:0-25407 GCA_045543595.1 Faecalimonas sp. | reverse complement strand
CTGAAGTTTTTCTTCTTCTGCAAAATGGAACTCTGTGTAATCTGCCATATAGTTTAACATCTGTACAGCCTCCAACTTTCCGCCACCATTTTCACAGCAGTTGATCAAATCATTAATTTTATCAATCCACTCTTTATGTTGATTGTCAATTTCTTTATTCCCTGTTACTAAGCTTTCATCAAATTCTGCGTACATTGTATCCACCTCGCTGTTTATTTTTTATATATTCATAATAGCATAACTTTTTCCTTTTGTCAATAATAGTAATTATTATTATTTTAGGTTTATTTTTAAATTTGTCAGATTTTTTTGTTTGACTTCAACGTGGTAACGTGATATAATGAATCCAGTTTTTATTAGGAAACGACTGTGACGGAATTATGTTTCTTTCTGAGGGTTTCAGAGAGCCGGTGGTTGGTGTGAACCGGTACAGACGTAAGAATACAATCTCACTCCCGAGTCGACTCTGCGAAGAATTTTTATTTGTGTAGTGGAGTACGGTTGCCCCGTTATCGGCTTTGGACTTACACACGAGTCCGAGAGAGATAGTTCACTGTGAAGTGGCTATAATCAAGGTGGTACCGCGAATTGTTTATTCGTCCTTGAGGCCTATAGGCTTCAAGGATTTTTTTATTTTATATAATAAAACAGGAGGGACGATATGGACCAAGTTAGAATCAGTGACATTACAATGAAACAAACAGGAAAGGAATTCTCTCTTTCTTTTAAAGAAAAATTAGAAATCCCTAAACTTCTAGATAAACTAAGTGTTTCTGTTATCGAATTAGAAGGAATCAAACAGCCAAAGATTGATGCTCTTCGTATCAAGTCCGTAGCATCAACTGTGAAAAACAGTATCGTTGCTGTTCCAGTAGCGTTATCTCCAGAAAGTGTAGATGCAACATGGAATGCGTTGAAAGAAGCAAAACACCCTCGTCTTCAGGTATTTGCCTCTGTGAGTCCAGTTCAGATGGAATACTTATTCCACAAAAAACCAGATGCAATGCTTCAAGCAATCAGAGAAACAATCTCTGCGTGTTGTATAAAAACTTCAGATGTTGAATTTATTGCAGATGATGCTACAAGAAGTGATTCTGCATTCTTATATAAAGTAGTAGACACTGTTATCGAAGCCGGTGCAAAAACGGTAACTGTTTGTGACGCAACTGGTGCGATCTTACCTGACGAACTAGGTGTATTTTTAGATAATTTATATGCAAATGTTCCTGCATTAAAAGACGTAGTTCTTGGCGTGTCATGCTCAAACGAACTGGCAATGGCAGATGCTTGCGCTATCGCAGCCATCAAACATGGCGCCCGCGAAATCAAAGCTGCAGCATATCAGGTAAATCAGATTTCTTTACCTCATGTTTCCCGCCTTCTTGCTACAAAGGGAGATTCTTGCGGCGTAACATGTGGTGTTCGTACCGTAGAAATGAATCGTATCATTAAGCAAATTACATGGATGTGCCAAACTAGCCGCAGCAAGAACTCACCATTTGACAATGGTGTGCAGGATGTGGTTGAAGGCATTTCTCTCACAAACCATGACAATATGTCAACCGTGTTAAAAGCCGTTGAAAAATTAGGTTACGATCTCAGCGAGGAAGACGGTGCACAGGTTTGGGATGCATTCCAAAAAATCGCAGCCCGCAAGGAAGTCATCTCTTCCAAAGAATTAGATACGATCGTTGCTTCCGCTGCAATGCAGGTTCCAGCAACTTATGTATTAAATAGTTACAACATTACTGCAAGTAATACTGCTTCTTCTATGGCACATATGAAATTAGAAAAGAACGGCAAATTATTAGAAGGCATCGCCCTCGGCGATGGACCTGTCGATGCAGCATTTCTTGCTTTGGAACACATTTTAGGATGTCATTACGAATTGGATGACTTCCAAATCCGTTCCGTAACAGAAGGCCGTGAAGCAATGGGCGAAACAGTCGTGAAGTTACGTTCCAACGGAAAATTATATTCCGGACGTGGAACTTCTACTGACATTGTCGGTTCAAGTATTCAGGCGTATATTAGTGCAGTTAATAAAATCGTTTATGAGGAGGCTGAAGCATAATGAGACTTTCCTTTTCTACAAGAGGTTGGGCACATTTAAGTTGGGAAGAATGGCTTGACGCAGGCGAAACAATGGATTTCGAAGGTGTTGAAGTATATAACTTGCCAAAATTCCCTGAATTAACAGAGCGAAGCGGCCCATTCCACAAATACAATATGGCGTCAACTGTTCGCCAACTTAGAGAAAAAAAACTTGCTATTCCATGTTTTGACACATCTTGCGATCTTTCTTCCAACGAAGAGAACTTCGTTCCTTCTATCAGAGAGTTGATTCAGATTGCAAAGCAAATGCAAGTTCCATACGTGACGATCGTTGCATTACACGATAACGAAGAACTTGTTCGCTCACGTTTAAATGAATTATTAAGCGATGCGGAAGATGCTGGTGTTACGATTTTGATCAAGACAAGTGGTATCTTCTCTGACACAGCTCGTCTCCGTTCATTAATGGATGATTTTGCATGTGACCAGTTGGCAGCACTGTGGGATATCCACCATCCATACCGCGATTTCGATGAAAGTGCAGACACTACGATCAAAAATCTCGGTGCATACGTAAAACACGTACACCTCAGAGATTCTGACGATAAAGATACTTACAATCTGATCGGCGAAGGTACTTTACCTATAGCAGACATCATGCGTGCTCTCTCTTCTATCGATTACGATGGATTCATTTCCCTCGAATGGAAGACAGAATGGATGCAAGATCTCCCTGAATACGAAGTTATCTTCCCTCATTTTGTCAACTATATGAGCCGCTTTGAAAAAACACGCGGCAAGAAGAAAGTTCTCTACCCTAACCACAACGGCACTGGACAATATGTATGGAAAAAAGATGAACTGATCAATCTTACATTTTCTCAAGTATTGGACCGTATGGTAGAAGAATTTCCTGACCAGTACGCATTCAAGTACACCACTCTTGATTACGTACGTACATACGAAGAATTTCGCGATGACGTTGACCGTTTTGCCCGTGCACTCATTTCCATGGGTGTGAAGGCTGGTACAAAGGTTTCCATTTGGGCTACGAACGTTCCTGCATGGTACATCACGTTTTGGGCAACTACAAAGATCGGTGCTGTACTTGTAACGGTAAACACAGCTTACAAACGTCATGAAGCAGACTATTTGTTCAGACAATCTGATACACATACTTTAGTCATGGTGGAATCTTGTCTGGATTCAAACTATAGAGAAATCATCAATGAAATCTGTCCAGAAATTGCGACGAGCAAACCTGGCGAACCACTTCACTGTAAACGATTACCATTCCTTCGCAATGTCATCACCGTTGATTTCAAGCAACCAGGATGTCTTACATTTGACGAAGCAATGGACCGAGCAGACTTGGTTCCACAGGAAGAACTGAATCGAATGGCAGCTCGCGTAAGACCAGATGATGTATGTAACATGCAATACACTTCTGGAACCACAGGTTTCCCTAAAGGCGTAATGCTCACACACTACAACGTAGTGAACAACGGAAAATGTATCGGTGACCGCATGGGACTTTCCACTGCAGACCGTATGATGATCCAGGTGCCAATGTTCCATTGTTTCGGTATGGTATTATCCATGACAGCGTCTTTGACTCACGGTGCTACCGTTTGTCCAATGCCATACTTCTCAGCAAAATCGTCTCTTGCCTGTATCAATCAGGAGAGAATCACTTGTTTTAACGGCGTGCCAACTATGTTTATCGCCATGTTCAACCATGAAGATTACAGAAAGACCGATTTTTCTCACATGCGCACAGGTATTATGGCCGGTGCTGGTTGTCCGCCAGAACTTATGAGACGTGCAGCTGACCCTAACGAAATGAATATGACAGGTATTGTCAGCGTATATGGGCAGACAGAATCTTCTCCTGGAAGCACAATGTCGGCATGGACAGATCCTTTAGATCTCCGTACAGATACTGTTGGTTATGATTTCCCTCATGTAGAATGTAAGATCATTAACCCTGAAACTGGTGAAGAAGTTGCTGACGGCGAAAACGGTGAATTCTGTTCACGTGGTTATAACACGATGAAGGGTTACTATAAAATGCCAGAAGCAACTCGCGGTACAGTCGATGAAGAAGGCTGGCTCCACTCTGGTGACCTTGCTTGCAGAAATGCGGACGGAACTTATCGTATTACAGGACGTCTGAAAGACATGATCATCCGTGGCGGTGAAAACATTTATCCAAAAGAAATCGAAGAATTTATCTACACACATCCATTTGTGCAAGATGTTCAGGTTATCGGTGTTCCAGACAAGAAATACGGAGAGGAAGCCATGGCTTGTATCATCTTAAAAGAAGGTAAATCTTTAACAGAAAAAGAAATGCATGACTTTATCGTAGCTAGTATGGCTCGTCATAAAGTTCCAAAATATATTGAATTCGTTGCTGGTTTCCCTATGAATGCAGCAGGAAAAGTATTAAAATATAAGATGCGTGAAGAAGCCACTAAGAGACTTGGTCTCGAAAACGCAGCTGGTATTGATACAGCTAAAAGTAATAATTAGATTGATATAAAGAGGTGACGATCATGTCAAAACAATATGTAACAATGGACGGCAACGAAGCTGCCGCTCATATGGCCTATCCCTTTACAGAGATAGCTGCTATTTATCCAATCACACCATCTTCGCCAATGGCCGGGCTTACAGACGCCTGGTCAGCCAAAGGGCGAAAAAATATATTTGGTCAGACAGTAGCTTTGACTGAGATGCAATCCGAAGCAGGGGCCATCACAGCAGTACATGGCGCTCTTCAGACGGGTTCCCTTGCGACTACATACACATCCTCTCAAGGGCTTATGCTGATGGTTCCAGTACTTTACCGTATCGCTGGTGAAAGACTTCCAGCAGTACTCCATGTGGCATCCCGTACAGTAGGTACACATGCCATGAGTATTTTCGGCGATCACTCTGACGTTATGGCTTGTCGCCAGACTGGATTTGCAATGCTCTCTTCTGGAAGTGTACAGGAAGTTGCTGATCTTGCACCAGTTGCACATTTATCTGCAATTGAAGGACGTATTCCATTTATGCACTTCTTTGATGGTTTCCGTACTTCACATGAAATCAACAAAATCGAGATTCCTGATCAGGATGCAATTGGAAATTTAATAAACGAAGATGCATTAAAAGCGTTCCGCGATGGTGCTCTTAATCCAGAACACCCAACACTTCGCAACACTGTACAAAACGGTGACGTTTACTTCCAAGTACGCGAAGCTAACAACGTATTCTACAATGCTCTTCCAGATATCGTTGAAAATTATTTAGGAGAAATCTCTAAAATAACAGGACGTGAATATCACGTATTCAACTATTATGGTGACCCTGAGGCGACAGATGTTGTGATTGCTATGGGTTCTGCAAGCGGTGTTATCCGTGATGTAGTTGAGGCTCTGAATAAAGAAGGTAAAAAGGTCGGCTTCCTGCAAGTTCATTTGTACCGTCCTTTCTCAGCAAAATATTTCTTAGAAACACTTCCTGAAACAGTAGAAAGAATTGCTGTTTTAGATCGCTGCAAAGCTATGGGAAGTGCAGGCGAACCATTATTTGAAGATGTGTGCAGCGTTCTTATGAACAGCGAGCGTAACATCAAAGTAATTGGTGGACGTTACGGACTCAGTTCCAAAGATACAGATCCAGCACAGATTGTTGCTGTGTTTGAAAATCTTGCATCTCCAAAGCCAGTTCGCAGTTTCACAATCGGTATCAATGATGATGTAACTCATCTTTCTTTACCTGTGAAACCATTTACAGAAGCCAAAGAAGGTATGATGCGCTGTAAATTCTGGGGACTTGGCGGTGACGGAACTGTCGGCGCTAACCACAACACAGTTCGTATCATCAATGACAATACTGACAAGTTTGCGCAGGCTTATTTTGAATATGATGCAAAGAAATCTTTTGGTGTCACAAAATCACACCTCAGATTCAGCGACGAGCCAATTACAAGTTCTTACTATGTAAAACAGGCTGACTTTGTAGCATGCCATAATCAAAGCTACATCAGCCAATATGATATTGTAGACGAAATCGTTCCAGGCGGAACATTCCTCCTCAACTGCAGCTGGAAAGAAGAAGAATTAGAAAATCATATTCCTGCTTCTGTTCGACGCAAGATTGCAGAAAAGAATATCCAGTTCTACATGATCGATGCAAACAAGATCGCTCAGGAATTGGGTCTTGGAAGCCATACAAACACAGTACTTCAAGCGTCCTTCTTCTCACTTATGGAAGTAATTCCAACGGAAGAAGCTTTGGAAATGATCAAAGCGGCTACACGCAAAACATACTTCACCAAAGGAGATGATGTCGTTGCACGTAACGTAGCTGCTATCGATGCTGGTGCAAATGAAGTGGTGAAAGTAAATGTTCCTACATCATGGGCAGAAGCTACAGACAACAAAGTTTCTGATGAAGCAAATGTACCTGCAGTTGTGAAGCGTTTGTTAGAACCGATCAATAAACAAAAAGGGGATGACTTACCAGTCAGTGCATTTAAGGATTACGAAGACGGCCGCATCGATATGGGGCTCACAGCTTTTGAAAAGCGTGGTATCGCACTCAAAGTTCCTGTTTGGGATTCTTCAAAATGTATCCAATGTAACAAATGTGCCCTCGTATGTCCACATGCTGTTATCCGTCCATACTTATTAAATGACGAAGAAAAAGCAAATGCTCCTGAAGGTTTTGAAACAATCCCTGCAAATGGTCCACAGGCAAAAGGCTTACATTTCACAATGCAAGTTTCAACTTACGACTGTACAGGTTGTGGAAGCTGCGTGGCATGTTGTCCAGCCAAAGAAAAAGCTCTTACTATGGAACCAGTTGCTTTGGAAGAAAAACAAAAAGAACTCTGGAACTATGGTCTCTCTGTCTCAGACAAAGGAGACTTGTTCCCACCTTATACGATCAAAGGAAGTCAATTCAGACAACCACTGATCGAGTTCTCAGCAGCTTGTGCCGGCTGCGGTGAAACACCTTACGCAAAACTCTTAACACAACTCTTCGGAGACCGTGTATATTGGGCAAATGCGACAGGATGTTCTCAAGCATGGGGCTCACCAATGCCTGGCATTCCATACACAACAAACAAACGTGGATTTGGACCTGCCTGGACAAACAGCTTGTTCGAAAACAATGCAGAACTTTCCCTCGGAATGTTCTTATCCGTAAAACAACAACGTTTAACTCAAAAAGCTCTTGTGGAACAATATTTTGAAAAAACAGGAAATATCTTTGCAAAAGCATGGTTAGACTTCTACGATGACTTCGATTCTTCTAGAAGAACAACAGACAAGTTGATCGCAGAATTAGAAAAAGATAATTCCGATCTTGCAAGAAAGATTTTAGAAAGAAAAGATCAGTTGGCTAAGAAATGCTTCTGGATGTTCGGCGGCGATGGCTGGGCATACGACATTGGTTTTGGCGGACTTGACCATGTAGTTGCAAGCGGTGAAGACATCAACGTATTTATCGTTGACACAGAAGTGTATTCAAATACAGGTGGACAAAGTTCAAAAGCAACTCCACTTGGTGCGGTAGCCCAATTCGCTTCTGCTGGAAAACGCAGCCGCAAGAAAGACCTCGGTGCAATCTTCCAGACATATGGAAACGTGTATGTGGCACAAGTTGCAATGGGCGCTGATCCAAATCAACTGATCAAAGCTCTTCACGAGGCAGAACAGCATAAAGGCCCTTCTGTGATCATTGCATACACTCCATGTGTGGCACACGGTATCAAAGCAGGTATGGCAAACGTTCAAAATGAAATGAAACGTGCCGTAGATGCTGGTTACTGGACACTTTACCGTTACAATCCAAATGCTGAAAAACCTATGAAAGTAGATTCGAAAGCGCCAACATTGGACTACGAAGAATTCTTAGACGGTGAAACAAGATATGCTGCGTTGAAACGTACTTTCCCTGAAAATGCGGAAACCCTTTTCAAGGTTGCAAAAGAAGATGCAAGTAAAAAATATGACAAATATAAATCATTAGAAAATCTATAAAAGACAAACCACCCTTACTCTTCGAAGCTGTCTACGAAGCTCCGATGAGTAGGGGTGCTTTTTAATATAAAACTTGTTAATCTAAAAAACTGATGTAATCGCGGATTTCAGCAAAGTCAACTTCACATTCTCCATTCCAGATTGAAACTGGTATTTTCTCATCAAAACTGTAAAAATATGTGACATCATCTTCCTCAAAATAATAAACAATTATTTTTTGATTTTTGGAATCAACAATCCAATATTCTCGTACTCCAGATTCTAAATACTTTTTAGCCTTAATAACCATATCTTTCTTTCTAGAAGAAGGTGATAATACTTCTACAATCAAATCTGGCGCCCCGAATATTTTACCATCCTGTATTTTGTTGCGATCACAAAGAATCATAACATCTGGTTGTACAACAGTATAGTTCGAACAATCAACTTGTACGTTTGCAGCCGCTCCAAAAGCCAAGCATTCTCCCTTGTTTTTGCGAATATAATCCCTAAATCTACCATAAAGTTCTCCCACAATCAGCTGATGTTTTACTGTTGGTCCCCCCATATCGTAGATTACTCCATCGATCAGTTCCACTCGTTCGTCTTCTGGCCATGCTAAATAATCTTCAATAGTAAGCCACTTCTCTCTCTCCTGATTGTATTGTATTTCCTCTCTCACCATATCTTCGTGAAAAACTTTTTCCAATGCCTGCATAGTTTCATATCTTGGTTCTTTCGTAATTCCCAAGAATACTTTCTGCACTGTTCCTACTGGCAATCCAGACAGTTCCGCAATCTGCTCGTAGGTATACCTATGATTTCTTTTATATTTCCTCATTTGTTCTATTGTCATCTTTGCTCACCTCTTCTCAGAAAATATCCCGCTAAACTTATCCATATTTTATCCATTTGTTATCCATTTGTCAACCATTTTCAACACAAAAAAGAGCCTGTTCCTATGAACAAGCTCTTTCTATAAACATATTATTCAACAACCGGCACTAGCTTCTTTTTCAATTTTCCAGAAAAAACAAAACATACAATAGCACCAACAAAGAATATACCACCAATAATTAAATATGCTGTACCAATGGATGCAATATATTTTTCTACAAATTGCATTACTACTTTCTCGACTGGATCTATTGCCTGATTTTGGAATTCCACCATAAAAGTTTTGGCAAATTGTACTGCCGCTCCTAAAAGTACAATAAATATGCTTGGAATAAGTGCCGCAATCCCAATGTTTCTAAGTGCTCTGTTTTTAAATTTCTTATATAATAAAACTTCTAACATTGAGAATCCTACTAATTCAACGATACCTATAATAGCTGCCATGGAAATTCCTCGCAGCACCTCTTCTACCATTACAACCGTAGCAGCAATTTCATTATTACTGTTTTGTTCTATAATTTCTTCATTTACAGCCTGCTCCAATTCTGCTACTACTCCATCTGTTATTTCTTCCACCATAGGGGTCATCTCTGTTTCAACAACTACTATTATAGATTGCTTTAATCCTTCAAAATCCACTTCATCTGCTGGTATTGATGTTTTACCATATTCTTCTTCAATATATGCCACGACCATATCAGAGATTGCAATGCCATACTGTTCTTCTATTTTTTGAACATTTAGATTTTTCGAAAGATTTTCTGCATTTATTTCCCCTTGTGTAGATTCTACTACTTGAACAACCTCGTCTACAGATTCTACAAATATTTCTTTCATATCCGCCATAAACATTTCTTTTACATCAGAAAAATCTACTTTTGTGCTTGTCAAAATACCATCCACGATTTTTTCTAAAGTTGTTTCAAAAGTTTCACTCGCGAGCACTTTTCCAACAACTTGGGACATCATTTCTTCTTCTACGCTCATTGTATCTTGTGGAACCAGCATCTCTGCAACCATTTCTTTCGCATCAAGATTTTTTATTACATCTACAATTCCATTTCCACTTAATACGGTAGTTTTTAATCCCCAAAGGACTCCGTTTCCTAAAAACGATAATGTTAAAATAACTGTAAGCAAGAATCCCAAAAAAGAAATTCCTGCACCTGGTTTCTTCTTTTGATTTTCCATAATATTCCTCCTATTGCATTTTTTCTAGTTTGCGAATTGCCCGCATTTCTATAAATATCATTACCACTGCTGTTGCAGCCGCTGCAAAATCAGCAATCGGTGCTGCATAGATAATCCCTTCCACACCCATGAATCTTGGCAACACGATCAAAAGTGGCAGCAAGAATATAATCTGTCTTGTCATTGACAAGAACACACCTTTGATTGGTTTCCCGATAGATGTAAAAAATGTAGAAGTAACTGGTTGCAAAAAGTTCAGGAACAGACCAAATAAAAACGTTCTCATAAACATAACACCGAACGTAAAATACTCTTCTGTGCCGTTTCCAAATAGTTCCAAAATCTGACGCGGCATAGTCTGAAATACGACAAAAGACAATACCGAAATACATCCAGATGAAGCTAATGCGAGACCTAACGCCTTTTTTACACGATCATATTTCTTAGCACCATAGTTAAAACTTTCGATTGGCTGTGACCCTTGAGCAATACCAATGATCACAGAGAAAAATAACTGGTTCGACTTCATTGCAATACCGGAAATCGCAATTGGTGTTGCCGCACCATATACCGATAACGCACCATAATGTTTGAGAAGATTGTTCATTACAATCTGCACAACCATCATAGCCACCTGATTAAAGAAGGATGCCATGCCGATTGCAGCAACTTCTGTTACGCAACGGAATTTCACAATCAAATGATGCGGTTTCAACTCTGCTTTTTTAAATTTGATCATATAAATGATTACTAACAATCCTGAGACAAATTGCCCGATCACTGTAGCCCAAGCTGCACCTGCCATTCCCCATTTGAAACCGAATACAAACAAGGCATCCAGGAAAATATTCAAAATCGCTCCAGAAAGATTGCAGATCATTGTCATTCTTGGACTACCATCTGCGCGAATCAGATGACCTCCACCTGTTGTTAAGAGCAAGAATGGAAATCCAACTGCCACAGCACGTACATATTCTTCTGCGTATGGATATACATCATCGGGTGTTCCAAACGCGATTAGAATCGGCGTTGTAAATAATTCAGTTATCAAAAACAATATAATACCACTAATTACCAACATGGAAAGCGCACTTCCCATAAACTGAGGTGCTCTCTCTCGTTCTCCCCGACCAAGCGCAAGGTTATAACAAGATGCTCCGCCAATCCCAAACAAAAGCGCAAGTGCTGTACAAGATATATTCAATGGGAATACAACATTTGTTGCAGCATTCCCTAA
The DNA here is from genome assembly GCA_045543595.1 of Faecalimonas sp. GTDB lineage: Bacteria > Bacillota > Clostridia > Lachnospirales > Lachnospiraceae > Faecalimonas. The sequence continues at coordinate 14,007 of JAZQMU010000075.1, read as the reverse complement.
AGTCCCAATTGCCTGTCCTATAAACAGTTGATCCACAATGTTATAAACAGAGCTGACGAGCATAGCAATAATACTTGGTATTGCAAATTTTAACATTAATTTTGATATAGGTTCCGTTCCAAGCGGATTTTGAGGTTTTGTTTGCTCATTCATTGTTTTCAAATTGCCTTTCTTTTTTGCATAAACATATTATACACGAAAATGCATATTTTTTCCAAATGGAAATAGAAAATAAAGAATCGGTAAAGCGATATATGTGTTATAATTTTCTATACAATGGAGGGCTTAATATGAAGTTTATATTATTGTTAATAACTTTACTTTTTACACTTACAGGATGTAGTTCCAACACATATACTCAGATCACAATGGATGAAGCTATTTCCATGATGGAAACTGAGGAAGATTATATTATTTTAGATGTCAGAACCTTAGAAGAGTTTAAAGAAAAACATATTCCAGGAGCTATCTGTGTGCCAAATGAAACAATCGGTACCAAAGAAATCCCTGCACTTCCAGACAAGGATCAACTAATCTTAGTTTATTGCCGAAGTGGGAACCGTAGTAAGCAAGCTGCACAAAAACTTGCTGACATAGGCTATACAAATGTCTACGAATTTGGAGGAATTAATGAATGGACCGGTGAAACATATCCTCACGAGGGATGTTCGATTCCACCAGAAAATGATTTATCTTTATAAAAACGCAACAATCCCCAGAGAATTTTCTCTGGGGATTCGTATTTTCAAGTCTCTATAATCTTTTTTCAAAATTGCCATCTACATGACATCCTTCCGTAAAAATTGTAAACGCATGTGGATCAACTCTATGAACAATTTCTTTTAATTTTGCCATTTCATACTTCGAAATAACAATCAGCAAAATATTTGTTTCTTGATTTGTGTACGCTCCTTCGCCTACCCAGTCTGTTACACCGCGATGCATTTCCTCCATGACAGACTTCGCAATTCCTTCTTTCTTCGTAAATATCATAGCCGTCATATTGATATTTTGTACATGTAATTTATCTGCTGCCAAAGATTGCGCTGTCGCAAAAATCAAGGAATAAATAACGATCTCAACGTCAAACAACAGAAAACACACAAGATAAATCATTGCACTGATCGCAATATTTACCTTTCCCACACTGAAACCAGGGTACAGTTTAGTTAGGCACATGCCGATAACATCTTGTCCTCCTCCAGTTGATCTTCCACGAAGCATTAAACCTACACCCACGCCACAGATAAGTCCTCCTATAATACAAGCGGTAAGATAATCACTCACGATTGGCGTTGTTGGAATTGGAACAATCATAAGGAACAATGTCAACACAGTTGTTGTAAATAAAGATCTCAGGATAAACCCTTTTCCCATGACTTTCAATCCAAAAAAGAAAATTGGGACATTCATGACATAGTAAAGTATCCCTGTCAGATTTAGACTTGCCGGAACATATATCCCTATAATTTCTGTCAGAAAATATTGGATTAACTGAGCTATTCCCATGAACCCGCCACTGTATAAGGCTGCAGGAACAATTAACAGGTTAAATCCCAATGTATATACTAAATCTCCTAATGCTGCATGTAAAAGTTCAGAAAGTAATTCTTTGTTTTTTATTCTAGCTAACACTTTCATATATTCCCCTCCGCTCTGTCACCATTTTATCACTCGCATTGAAGGTTTACAACATCATTTCCAATAGAATGTAAACACAAAAATCCTCGCAGTTGTTCAAAACTGCGAGGATTTCTTATTTTTGTTTTACTGCTAATGCAATCGAAGTATCAACTGCATTATATGGGATCAATACTGCCTGCAATGCATGGTAGATATCAGATTTACCTGGCCATACGGTTCCGATCACTTGATTATTCGCATCTAATTGATGGAACCATGATCCGTGTACATGATCTAATACTTTATCATCCAAATATTCCATGAACATCGCATAATCATCTGCATATTTTTGTTTCTTTGTTACACGATACAACACTGCTGCTGAATTGATCGCTTCTGCCAATGTCCAGTGCATTCTGTCGTGTACGATTGGGTTTCCTTCCCAGTCTGTAGTATATACGATTCCAGGATTTCCATCGCTATTCCATGCATCAGAAACTGCTGTATTATAAAGATTTTCTGCTATTGTAATATAGTAATTCACGATCAGGCTTTCTTTATAACTTGAAGTTGCCCACTGTGTAATAAGTCTTGCCCATTCTAATCCATGTCCTGGTGTTGCCCCATACGGTTTAAACTGGTCATCTGGTTTTTCCCTATTACATTCTAAATCCGGCAACCAATCTTCTGTAAAGTGTTCAGGGATTCTCCAGTTGTTATCCTTTGCCCATTCCACAACTCTTTCGATAATTCTGCCTGCTCTTTTACGATATTCTTCATCTTGTAATACATCTGCCACTGCCAAAAATGCCTCAACAGTATGCATGTTGGCATTGATTCCGCGATATGTATCCAAAATCGTAAATTCTGTATTCCATGTATCACATGAAAGACCTTCCTTTTCATTCCAGAACTTTTCATCATAAACTGCCAACGCTTTATCTAACAATTCTTTTGCACGTGATCTTCCCGCAAGTAGTGCTGATGTGCCAGCAAGTATTACGAATGCATGAGCATAACATTGCTTATTAGGAAGCACTTCGTCATTCGCTGTTAAGCCCGCATACCAGCCACCATTTTTCTCATCGTATAATTCCCCCAAGAGGCCTCTGAGTGCGGCATCCACTAACTCTTCACTGCCTTCATGTCCAAGGAATGACCCAATACTATATACGTGAGCCATACGACATGTGATCCATGTTTCACGCGGTCTGTCTTTCCATGGGGTCCCATCATCGCCAAGATAATAGGACCCGCCATTTGGAGAAGGAAATTTATGTCCAAAATTTAATAAAATGTCTCTCATTTGCGCTAAAAACTCTTTGTTTTCAGCTGTATCAATTTGATATTTTCTATTCATACGTTTTCCCCCCTAGGAGCATTTTTCACATTCGATTTTTGCAACTCGAACTACCAAATGTCTGCCATCATAGGCAAATTATAACAGAACAGATAATAATTGTCGCCATCTTTCAAAATAAAATCTGATACTTTATTCTGAACCACAATATTAGCAGGCCTTGGATTACGAATTGCTTCTTCGTAATAATTCACCCATACTCAGGGTTCTATCATACCGTTGCATTTTAACTTACAACGCAAGACATACACCTCCTAACATAATTCGTTATTTTATTATAGGACAATCCAACAATTTTCTTTTCTCTTTTGATTATCCAAAACTTGCTCTCCATTGACCTTTTATGCTATATTCGTTGCAAAACAATTGTTTTTTATTTATGATGAAATAAATTTCAACCACGAAAGGGCGGTGACGCTTTTGGGATTCTAAAATCGTACAACTGAGTGACTTATACACGAGTGAAGAAATGCCCTTCTATTCTAAAATAACTGAGGGCGGAGATAACAACATTTTTCACACTCATGACTTTTATGAAATCACTTACATTCTAGAAGGTTCCATCGAGCATGAAATCAACGGGGTCAGAAGCAAGCTATATGCTGGTGATATCGTTTTTACCAATCCATCAGATATTCATAGCTTTTTCCGCGAATCGGGTAACAGGTGTAAACACAGAGACGTTATTATTCGTCCTGAATTTTTCCATTCTGTATGTAACTTTATAGATAAAGAATTTCAAAAAGAAACACGGAACGAGTCCAAGCGCTTTTCGTAAAGAAAGACAAATTAATACAGACAAGGAGAATCAATATGACGGAACTTTGGAAAAATGATGATTTTTGTGTCATCAAAGAAAAACATATTCCCATAAACATTAGATTTGAAAAAGATATAGCATCTTCACACGAATTATTAATCGAAAAACCAGCTTGTGTTTCTTTCCTGACAACGCACTGCTCTGAATTCCAAAAGCAGGGGGCTTTCGTAGTATTGGACTTTGGAAAAGAACTTTGCGGCGGTGTTCGCATGGTTACTCGTGCTGTTGATGGTGTGGCTCGTTTTCGTCTTACATTTGGAGAATCTTTAACGGAATGTCTCTCAAATATCGGCGAAAAGAATGCTACCAACGACCACTCTCCTAGAGACTTTGAAGCAGTCGTTTCTGCAATGTCAGACTTGACATTTGGACAAACAGGATTTCGTTTTGTTCGAATTGAACTTTTAAGCAGCAATCCTGTATTGGTCAAAAATATTTTTGCCATTAACACACTTCCTTATTTTGAAAAAGAAGCCGTAATTAAAACAAGTGATCCTGAGTTGAATAAGATCATCGATACAGCTGCATATACATTAAAATTAAACTTTCAGAACGGATATATTTGGGATGGAATCAAACGAGACCGACTTGTCTGGTGCGGAGATTTGCATCAAGAAATCGTTACTTCTATTTATTTGTTTGGCGACAATTCCAATATCAAAAATTCCCTGTCGTTCTTGCGCGCTGAAACTCCAGCCGAAGATTGGATGAACACAATTCCTTCTTATTCTGCTTGGTGGGTTATTAATCTATGTGACTATTGTGTAAAAACCGGCAATATGACTTATTTTGAGGAAAATCAAGATTATGCGAGAATGATCTTGGAAAAATTTGATCTTTGCGTCAATGAATCTGGTGACTTTGATTATTCACCATACCCTACAGGTATGCCTTATTTCTTAGATTGGCCGACCTTAGATACTTCGGATGCTATAACCGGAACTGCTTGTATCGTACTTTTGGCTGCAAAGAAGTTTTTAAGTCTCCAAGAAAATGCATCTTGCCGCAATCTTATTAAGAAATTGGAAAAGCACCTCTCAATTACGTGCAATGCAAAACAGACACTGGCCTTCCAGATTTTAGCTGGAAAAGAATTTTCAGATGACTATTTACACTTGGAAGCGAAAGGTGCTCATGGCTTTTCTACTTTTATGGCTTATTATATCTTGTCTGCAGATGCTCTTGCCGGTGGACAAAATATGCTCTCTCTGATCAAGGAATACTTTGGTGCAATGATAGCACGAGGTGCAACCACTTTCTGGGAAGACTTTCATATGGATTGGTTAACTGGAAGTGGATGTATTGATGAGATTCCAAACAGTTCATTAAAAGACATTCATGGCGATTATGGAGCATATTGTTATGAAGGCTTCCGACATTCTCTTTGCCATGGTTGGGCTTCCGGTGTACTTTCTTTCATCATTGAGTACATGATCGGATTCCAATTATCTGAAAATGGTCAGGATTATACTCTTGTGCCACATTCACTTGGAGTTCAAAACTTATATGCAAAATTGCCATTCAAAGATGGATGGATAGAAATTGATGTTACAGATGGCGTTGGACAAGCCACATTTAAAAAGCATTAAAAAAAGAACCTGCCTGGTTGGCAGGTTCTTTTAATTGCATCATTATTTTTCTAATGTCTTCATTGTTGGGAACAATAACACATCTCTGATCGCAGCTGAGTCTGTCAATAACATACACATTCTGTCGATACCAAATCCGATACCACCTGTTGGTGCCATACCGATTTCAAGAGCGTTTAAGAAGTCTTCATCTGTTGTGTTAGCTTCTTCGTTACCTTGTGATAATTGTTCTTCTTGATCTTTGAAACGTGCTCTTTGATCGATTGGGTCATTTAATTCTGAGTAAGCGTTAGCCATTACCCTACCGTTCTTGAAGAACTCGAAACGTTCTTCGTATTCTGGATTTTCTGGTTTCTTCTTTGTTAAAGGAGAAATTTCGATTGGATGATCCATTACGAATGTTGGTTGAATCAAGTGGTCTTCAACAAATTCTTCGAAGAATAAGTTGAGGATGTCACCCTTCTTGTGACGTGCTTCAAATTCAACGTGTTTTTCTTTAGCAATTGCTCTAGCATCTTCAAGTGTATGGATTTCATTCCAGTCAACACCAGCGTATTTCTTAACAGCGTCTACCATTGTGATTCTTTCGAATGGTTTTCCAAGATCCATTTCAACACCGTTGTAAACGATTGTTGTTGTACCAAGAACTTCTTGAGCAACGTGACGGTACATATTTTCTGTTAAGTCCATCATTCCGTTGTAATCTGTGTAAGCTTGGTATAATTCCATTAATGTAAATTCTGGGTTGTGTCTTGTATCAAGACCTTCGTTACGGAATACACGACCGATTTCGTATACTCTTTCAAGACCACCAACGATAAGTCTCTTTAAGTATAACTCAAGAGAGATACGAAGTTTGAAATCTTCATCTAATGCATTAAAATGAGTTTCAAATGGTCTTGCTGCTGCACCACCTGCGTTAGAAACAAGCATTGGTGTTTCAACTTCCAAGAAACCTTGTCCATCTAAATATCTTCTGATCGAACTTAAGATTCTAGAACGTTTGATAAATGTATCTTTAACTTCTGGATTCATGATAAGGTCTACGTATCTTTGACGGTAACGTAAATCTGTATTAGTTAAACCATGGTATTTTTCAGGTAAGATTTGAAGGCTCTTAGATAATAAAGTCACTTCTTCCGCGTGGATTGAGATTTCACCCATTTTTGTGCGGAACACTTCACCTTTAATACCAACGATATCACCGATATCCATTTTCTTAAATGCTTTATATTCTTCTTCACCTACGCAGTCACGGGCAACGTATGATTGGATTGTTCCTTCTAAATCTTGTACATGACAGAAAGAAGCTTTACCCATAACACGTTTAGACATAATACGTCCTGCAATCGATACTTTTTTGCCTTCTAACTCCTCAAAATTATCTTTGATAGATTGGCTGTGTGCATCTTGGTCATATTTTGTGATTACAAATGGGTCGTTACCGCTTGCTTGTAATTCAGCAAGTTTTTCACGACGAACTTTTCTTAATTGGTTAAGGTCTTGTTCTTGAACTTGTACGTTTTGTTGTTCTGCCATGGTTTATCCTCCTATATCTAATGTCTATTAAACGCTTCTTTCAATTTTTAAAACTTTAAATTCTGAAGTTCCAAATTGAGTTTCAACTACTACATCATCACCAACTGCTTTACCAAGTAAAGCGATTCCAAGTGGAGATTCGTTAGAAATCTTTCCAGCTAAGCTGTTAGCTTCTGTAGAACCCACAATTTTATATTCTACTTCTTCTTCGAATTCGTTGTCATATAAAACAACTGTACAACCAACGCTGATTTTATCGAGATCCACTTCGTCTTCATCTACAACTTCTACATTTTTTAAGAGTTTTTCGATTTCTTCGATACGTGTTTCAATATCACGTTGTTCATCTTTCGCTGCATCGTATTCTGCATTTTCAGATAAGTCGCCTTGTTCTCTGGCTTCTCTAATCTTTACAGCAACTTCTTTACGTCTTACTACTTTTAAATCTTCAAGTTCGCTTTCTAAAGCTTTAAGACCTGTGTAAGTAAGAATTGTTTTCTTTTCCGCCATTTTTTTAGTTCCTTTCTAACATGTTTCCTTCTGTGCCTGCATTTATACTGTCAATAATATGTTCGATAATAATTCTATTTTCACAATTACAGTATTATACATGAACCCATATTTAATGTCAAGAAATTTAGAATCTTTCCTCAAGGAGTGTTTCTAACTCTTTATATGATTCCACCAAGTTAATCTCATTTCTGAGTTTTGCAGAATTTGGCATTCCAGTTGTATACCACGCCACATGTTTTCGCATCTCACGAATGCCTAAATATTCGCCTTTATATTGCAATTGAAGCTTCGCATGGCGAAGGATCATTTTCTTAATCTCTTCTCGCTCTGGTCTCGCTGGCATTACGCCAGTCTTTTCGTATTCCAAGAGTTCTGAGAATATCCAAGGATTTCCCTGTGAACCTCGTCCGATCATCACGCCATCACATCCTGTTTGCTCCTGAAGTGCAATAGCACTTTCTCCAGAAACCACATCTCCATTTCCGATGACAGGAATAGATACAGCCTCTTTTACCTGGCGGATGATATCCCAGTCAGCTTTCCCCGAATAATACTGTTCACGAGTCCTTCCATGAACGGCAACCGCTGCCGCGCCGGCTTCTTCTATGATCTTGGCAATTTCCACAGCATTGACACAAGTATCATCAAATCCCTTTCGAATCTTGACAGTAACGGGTTTTTGAATTGCTTTCACGGTCTTACTTACAATCTCGTAAACCAATTTGGGATTCTTCATAAGAGCTGAGCCTTCCCCATTTTTCACTATCTTAGGCACTGGGCAACCCATGTTGATATCAAGGATTGCAAATGGAAGTTCCTCGATCTGTTTTGCGATCTCGCTGATTACATCTGGTTCTGATCCAAATAGCTGCAGAGAAACTGGTCTCTCATCTGGATGAATCTCCAAAAGCGCCTTTGTATTCTTATTGTTATATTGAATTGCTTTTGCACTCACCATCTCCATACAAAGAAGTCCTGCACCTTGTTCTCTGCAGAGCAAGCGAAATGGCAGGCCTGTTTCTCCTGCCATAGGTGCTAAAATGTACGGATTGTCAAGTTCTACATTTCCTATCTTTAACTTTCTCATCCTATTGTTCCTTTTTATGCTTTTCGTAAATCATACGAAGTCCATCCAATGTGAGCATTGGATCGTAGATATCAATACAATCTGTTTCAGGTACGATAATGTTGCCAAGTCCGCCAGTAGCCACCACTTTTGCGTCTTCGTAACCTGATTCCTTTAATTTCTTAACGATGTATTCTGTCTGACCAATATATCCGTATACAAGACCGCCTTGCATACAAGAAACTGTTTCTTTTCCGATTACGCAGTCAGGTTTTTTAATCTCGATCTCTGGAAGCATAGATGCTCCTCCCCAGAGCGCTCTGGCTGATGTACGGATTCCTGTCACGATCATGCCGCCCTGAAATGTACCGTCTGCACCTACCACATCGTAAGTTGTGGCTGTCCCAAAATCGATAACGATAAGTGGACCGCCGTATTTATTATATGCTGCCACAGCATCCACAATACGGTCAGGACCAATTTCCTTTGGATGTTCTGTGTTAATCTTAAGTCCCATATCAAGGGTTGTTGGAATGTATGGTTTCACACCAAAATATTTGATGATCGCGCTTCCAAGAGAATGCATGATATCAGGCACTACTGAAGATACGATCACAGCATCCACTTTTTTCACATCGAAATCTCTGTGTTCCAAGAGATCACAAAGTTGAATTCCATACTCATCAGAAGTACGTGGCTGCTTTGCTGTCATACGAAATGTTGCCTTTAACTCTTCTCCATCATATAACCCCAATGTAATATGTGTATTCCCAACATCAATTACTAATAACATCTACACATCCTCCCCTAAAAAGAATACTTTATAGTATAGCTGAAGTGATTCCAAAAGTTCTTCTTTTGTTCTTTGAAGTTCTTTTATTTTTAAATGGCTTCCGATTTCATCAAAGAAGAAATCATTTTCTTCCTGCGAAACTTCAAAACAAAGTTCTCCATTTTCCTCAAACACTAATGTGAGAATACCTCCCACATCTTCCGTAAAGAGAACGCACATGATCTTAAGTTCATCCTTCACGTTCTCTGGCAATGCCTCAAAATCTGGATTCAGATAAAACTTTCTTTCATATGAATTAGCGCCACATAATACAATCTTTTCTTCGTACATATTTCCTCCTAAACGTATCCGTAGATTCCTCTCACAGATACTTCGCCTGCGAAAATGGCTTCCCTGACGCCATCTTCTTTTGTCACAAGCAACTCTCCCTGTTCATTGATACCAGAAGCAATTGCCCGATATTCATTTCCCGGTTCCAGAACGCAAACCTCTTTCCCCGCATTGACAAGCATCTGGTTATACTCGTCTTTTATAAAACTTAAATCTTTCGTTTTCAAAAACTGGTCGTAATCTTTTCTAAATTGATTACAGATTTCTTCAATCAATATCTTTCGATCTGTTTCTTTTCCACGCTCAAGGAAAAGTGACGTAGCTTTATCCACAAGTTCCTCCGGAAATGTGTTGATATTTGCATTTATCCCCACACCGATCACCACATGACCAATCTCTGTGCCATCCAGCTCCATCTCCGTCAAAATGCCGCAAACCTTCTTTCCTGAAATGACAAGATCATTTGGCCATTTGATCAACGTCTCCTCAAAGCCTCTTTTCTGTAACACTTTTGCAACGCTGTATGCCATGACTAAAGTCAGCATCGACGCCTTTGAAACTTCCAGTTCCGGTTTCAAAAGAATCGACATATACACATTTGTCCCAGCAGGAGACTCCCAGTTACGTCCTCTTCTGCCTTTTCCAGCAGTCTGACTGTCCGCCACGACTACCGTTCCAGATTCTTCACCACCAAGAGCAAGTTCCCTTGCCTTTACGTTAGTGGAATCCAATCTATCAAAATATAAAATATTATTCTCCAAGTGTAGCCACCATTACCGCTTTGATTGTATGAAGACGGTTTTCAGCTTCTTCAAATACAATATCCGCATATTTTTCAAATACATCTTCTGTCACTTCGTTACCCTTTACAGCTGGTAAGCAATGCATAAAGATGCTGTTTTCTTTTCCTGTTCTATCCATAAGTGCTTGGTTGATCTGGTATGGATGTAATAATGCAATACGTTCTACTGTCTTATCTTCTTCACCCATTGAACACCATACATCTGTATACAATACGTCTGCGCCTTCCACAGCATCTAAGGAATCTGTGATCGTCACAGTTGCTCCTGATTCTTCTCCGTAGCCTTTGCAAAGTTCCACGAGATCTTCTGCTGGCCATAAAGACTTCGGTGCAACGATCGCGCAGTTTACGCCAACTTTGGCACAACCGATCATAAGGCTGTTTGCCATGTTATTTCTGCCATCGCCAAGATATACAAAGTTCAAGCCTTTGATATATCCGAAATGTTCTTTCATTGTTAATAAGTCCGCAAGAATCTGTGTTGGATGATAATCGTCTGTAAGACCATTCCATACTGGCACACCACTGTATTGTGCAAGCTGCTCTACATGCTCATGTTTAAATCCACGGAACTCGATTCCATCAAACATACGTCCAAGTACGCGAGCTGTATCTTTTACACTTTCTTTGTATCCTAATTGGATATCATGTTGCGAAAGATATGTTGGGATACCGCCTTCGTCTTGTGCTCCAACTGTAAATGCACAGCGTGTTCTGGTAGATGGTTTTTCAAAAATCAAAGCAATATTCTTGCCTTGTAATGAATTGCCTTTGATTCCTTGCTTCTTCTTTGCTTTGAGATCAGCAGCAAGCTCGATCAAGTACAAGATTTCCTCTGGTGTATAGTCTTTTAATGTTAAGAAATTGCGTCCTTTTAAATTCATATCGTAATCCTTTCTCAAGTTCATAAATACATGCACGAACTTTGGTAAATTTAATGATTCTTGAAGCGCAGTGTATTTTTGATACACCATCTGCTCCAACTGCTGAATTGTATAAATCTGGTACTTTGGAACCTGCAAAAGTTTCGCACTTGCTTCCAGCATTCCTCGATACAATTCGCTTTCCGTCCGACTGCGTGGTATCTTCAGCACAAAAGAAATCTCTGCCTTTTCAATCTCACTCAATCCCTCTAGTATCTTTTCATAATACCACTCTTCACGTGTTTCTTCAATATAATAAATTCGGCCCACAAGCCCATAAAGCATTCGCTTTGCATCATAATATCCAATCTTCATATTTTGGCGACTACGTTTCTTTTGGAACTCAATAATACTTCCAAGCTTGACTCTAGGTGCAACCTCATATGCCGTGATGCGATCATCCAATTTCGCTCTTTTCACCCAGCCCGGACCATAGATACGGATAGAAATCAGATTTTCATATCCTCTATCCAGTAAGGACTTCACTGGATAATTATTGGTCGTTCCACCATCCAGATATTTTTGTCCATGTAATCGCTCATTCTTAAATCCGATCAGATACGCACTTGCCAAAAGGAAATCTTCCAGTAATCCTTCTGGAATTTCGCTGACACTCAGATTCAATTCTTTCATTTCTGAAATAGAAAAGGTAGTCAGACAAAATTCAATCCCTGAATTTCGAATGCGATTTTCATCTATATAGGTGTGAATCAGATTTCTCAGCGGTGAGATATCCACGCCGCCTTCTGAAATATGTTTTACTACTTCACTGATGATTTCACGGATGCTGTGCTCCTTTGCGAAAAAATCTTCCATCCATTCGTCATCTACGTCCATCACTTTAGAGAAGGTCATCTCATCCCAAATCTTTTCTGCAAGCTCCAACTCTCCCATGCAGACAAGTGCGCCATTTAATGCACCTACAGACGTTCCTGATACAGCGTTGATCTTTACCCCTGCTTCCACAAGCGCTTTCCACGCACCAATCTGATATGCGCCTCTGGCGCCGCCGCCATCCAATACAAGACCATATTCTTTTGTCAAATCAATTACTGGACGCATACCGCCACCTCCGACTAATTACAACAGGGTATGCGAATCCGCATACCCTTTAGAATCCTTATTATTTTTCTTTGGCAACTTCTACCACTGATTTTGCAAGTCCTGCAATTCCTTGTAATTCGGAAGGAATGATAATCTTTGTTGCCTGTCCATCTGCCGCCTTTTCAAAGGCTTCCAAACTTTTAATCTTAAGAACTGCTTCATCAGCTCCTGCTTCTTTGAGGAAACGAATACCATCCGCATTGGCCTTTTGCACTTTAAGAATTGCTTCTGCTTCCCCTTCCGCTTCACGGATACGTCTTTCTTTTTCAGCCTCTGCACGAAGGATTGCTGATTGTTTTTCAGCTTCCGCTTCAAGAATCACAGATTCTTTGTTACCTTCCGCAACAAGAATTGTTGATTTCTTTTCCCCTTCTGCACGAAGAATCGCTTCACGACGTTCACGCTCTGCTTTCATTTGTTTTTCCATTGCATCTTGAATCGCCGCTGGTGGAATAATGTTTTTAAGTTCCACACGGTTTACTTTGATACCCCATGGGTCTGTAGCAACATCAAGAGATGCTCTCATCTTTGTGTTGATCGTTTCTCTCGAAGTTAATGTCTGGTCTAATTCAAGATCCCCAATGATATTACGGAGTGTTGTTGCTGTAAGATTTTCAATCGCCATAATTGGATTTGCCACACCATAACAGAACAACTTAGGATCTGTAATCTGGTAGAACACTACCGTATCAATTCTCATTGTAACGTTATCTTTTGTGATAACTGGTTGTGGAGCAAAATCAACAACCTGTTCCTTTAAATCTACTCTTCTTGCTACTTTTTCAATGATTGGAATCTTAAAATGTAAACCTACGCCCCATGTAGCCTGATAAGCGCCAAGTCTTTCCACAACTAATGCCTGCGCCTGTTGAACGATTTTAACACAAGAAAGTAAAATCCCAACAAGAATAACTACAAGAATAATCCCAATAATACGTAATGCAAATCCCATACTATACCTCCTCTTTTCTAACAATAAGTTTTACACCTTGTATGCCATCAATAACAACCACTTCCCCTGCTTCGATGATACTGTCTGGTTCTTCTGTTTTCGCTGACCATTCCATCCCATTCACCTCAGCACGACCCTCGCCGTGAAGTGTGTCAATTTTTTCCAATACAACAGCCTTTTGACCTATTAGGCTCTCTGCATTTGTAAGCTGACGTTCTTTATTAAAGAATTTAACCGCAATTGGTCTGGTTAATACCAGTAATATTATGGATGCCAACAGGAAAACAATAATCTGAACTGGCATTCCGAATCCAGCATATGCAAGTATAAATGCAAGAATTGCCCCGCCTGCAAACCAGATTGTCGTAAGTCCCATTGTCGCAATCTCAATCACTAGAAGAACCACAAATAAAACTAGCCAAAATATTGTTCCCATAATCTCGCCTCACTCTCTTTTTTTTGATAAATATATTTTACTATATTTATCCTTAGAATTCAATAAACTGACAATTACATTATTATTACAGAAAAAAAGAGCAGACACACTTGTCTGCTCTTTCTAAAAACTCCCCTATTAATAGCTGAAGTAGTGG